>NZ_WTKY01000040.1:0-9257 GCF_011378815.1 Pseudoalteromonas sp. 31A1
ACAGGCCTAAATTGTATAAATACCTCTTCAGGAATAATTCGGCGCCTGTCGGAACCATCTAACCGTGATGACCACAGCGTGCGTACTTCGCTGTATTTGTATTTATTCCAGAACATTAACCGCGGGGTTGAAAATGTATCGGCATCGCCGTACACCTCTTCGCGAATTTCTAGTGGCCACTCTGGATGATTTTTGTGCTCTTTAGCCCATGGGTGTTTAGCAACATCAACCTCTACTTGTGGTGAGCTTTGAGATGAGGGCTCTGAGCAACTGCTCAGCAATAAGCTAAAACAAACGCTGAGGGCGCAAAGCATGCTGTGATTTTTTAAAACCGTCATTATTAAAATCCTTTTACTACATGCACTTATTTACTAGGTAATACAAATAAGCGCTCTCATTAAAACTTGTGTTATTGAGTCAAAGTGCTTGCACTTACTCTTCTACTATTTCTGCCACTTCAATCGAGAGTGTTAAATTACTGATAAGTAAACGGTGTATTTGAGCTACTATAATTTTTTAAGTTATCAACAAACTCTTTAGCCCATCCACTTGGGTTATTATTGGCAATGAGGCCAATGGACTCCATTGGCGGAATAATAATAGGCCGTTGATTATTATTAGCCGTGTAGGCATGAAACGGCTGACGTACTTCTAATGAGTCACTATTTATTGTCGATAAAATACCAGCACTATTTGTTTTTAATACAATAGGCTTTTTTGCATCATATGTGGCTAACTTAGGCTGTTCAGCCACCACGATTCGGTTTGCTACTGGGGTTAACTTACCAACAGGTTTATTGTTTTCAACATAACCAGTTAATAAGTAAACTAATGGGCTTGCAGATCCTTTGCTTAATTCATGCATTGTTAACGTCTCACATCTTGAACTGCTAAGTTAGTAATTGCTACAGGGACTAAAGTTCTCATGCCCCAGATTCCTTTTTCTTTAACTAACTCTTCAGTTTGCACACCTGTTAGTATGTTTTTTGTTCTGATGACACGCTCAGAAAGATAAAACCCATTTTCATCACGTTCTTGCGAGTGCTTTATTCTATACTCTAATTGATAATCTTCCTCTGGAGAGAAAATTATCCCGCCGCCAGTTCCTTCTTCCGAATTTTCTATTTCAGGATTAGCAATATTCACCCAGTGAAAGTGCGCTTTTGGTCTAGCGTGGGTCATAAACGCTAAATACTTGCCTTCTGGTGAAATACGGTGGTTTTTCATTTCCCACGCTCTCGGAAAACCAAAGTTCACTTTACGCACCACTTCACCATTAAACTTATGTATCCAAAAGCCATCGTGCTTTATCGCTAAAAACTCTTTATCACCAGGCAGTAAAAAAGCAGCGCCGCTATGATGAATTTGCGGTCGAGAGGTGAGTTCCCCTGTTGGTACATGGTAATTAAAGTGTTTGCCATCTGAGTAAAAAATGACGTTTTCACTGTCTGAGGTCCAGTTAAACCAAGGGTAGCCACCCCCGCCTGACATGGTAATTAGCTTTTTCTCTTTAGTATCGTATAACTGGCGGGTTGCTCGGTCATTTATATAGCCCGAAATAGCGATATAACGGTTATCTGGTGAGCGTGCTGGTGCATGTATACTAATAGATTCAAGCTTTTGAAATACCGCTTCTGGAATGATACGGCGCCGGTCTGAGCCATCTAACCGTGATGACCACAGTGTGCGCACCTCACTGCCTTTGTATTTATTCCAAAACATTAACCGTGGGGTTGAAAATGTATCTGCATCGCCATACACCTCTTCGCGTATTTCTAGTGGCCATTCTGGGTGGTTTTTGTGCTCTTTAGCCCATGGGTATTTAGCAACATCAACGGCGGTTGTGTTTGTTGAGCTTTGCGATGAGGGCTCTGAGCAACCGCTTAGCAATAAGCTAAAACAAACGCTGAGGGCGCAAAGCATGCTGTTATTTTTTAAAACCGTCATTATTAAAGTCCTTTTAAGCAGTTAAAGTACTGAGCCGTTCTGCACACTATGTCCATACCCTAATAAATAAAAAGCTCATATTCATGAGCTTTTTTATTCTTACTATAATTGCGCTGTTGCGCTCAGTTATGTTGGTAGTAACTACTTAAATTACGAATAAATTTATTCGCTTTTAAAAGCTCCTAGCGGCCTTACTTTCCTCTTTGTAGCATCTTCAACAAACCACTGTTTCACTTCATCTTCAGTCAACCCTTCCTCTGACAAGCGCTTATATAGGTCTTTTTGTGATGGGGTTGAATGATCGCTATTTAGCTCAGCGGCTAATTCTTCTAAATCAGCCTCTGGTAGTGTTTTACCCCAAGGCAAATTGCTATTTGTAGGGTTCGGTAGTGGTAACTTTAACTGCAAGCCATGGTTGCTAATTTTATCGGTCATCGAACCGATATCATTAAAATTAAAGCCCGAATTTCCCGCCGAGTTAAAGCTAGCAATACCTAGCTCCATCGTATATTGCCTGTCTTCTTTGTCAGTAAATATATCACCAAATTGGCTTGTAAATATGTCTCCAAAAGGCCTTAAGCCGTTTACTTTAACACGCTTAGGTGAGTCATATTTCAAACTAAAATTTGCCGCAAAAACAAAAACCTGCTCTTCACCGGCAAATGCTTTAGCGTCTTTGTTATGCCAATTAAGCAGCGCTCGACCCTGTTTACCTTTTTCGTTATAAGGGCCTGCGTTATTCAATAATTCAATTAACTCTTCATACTCTGGGCCTACCTGCTCATCAATTTGGCACTGGTTGTCATACCACTTATCCTCGAATTGATAGTCATCGTCATGCCACGTGTCCACCATTTTATTTAAAATACGTTCTGTTTTATAACCTTTATTTGCATTACGTGTAGCCTTGCCTAAATAGCAAAGTTTTGACTGATACTTCGGGCCTATATCATTAATACCAATAGTTTGCTGCAGTATTAAATCACATGGCACACTACGCCAATCTAAACCAATGAGTTTTTTGGTATAATTATCAGACTCTAGCTCTGTACAGGTCGCTACAACCATAATATCGACTTGGGTATTCCAATCAAAGTCATCAAATATTATGTCATCGCCAAACTGGCGTACTTTAAACCCTAAACTTTGTGCGGCAGCAAATTCACTCTTAAACAAACGAACAACTTGCCCTTGCCTTTGTATTTTACTGGTTATTAAATAAGGTTTACCCTCACCACCAAAGCGCACCAAAATTCTAATGCTTTTTTCCCCAGCAAAAAGCTCTGGATATACAAAGCTTGAGCTACTACTCGTTAAAAAATCTTTTATTAATAGTGACTCTTCATTACCACCATTACGCTTTGTATTTAAATCAACATAAAACTCATTCGCCACAAACTTATTTTTTAAGCCTAAGGCATAGAGGACCTCCGCAGTGTCAGACTCAAAAATCATCTCATCACTATTATCTTTACGCTCCCCCATTAGTGGCAATACAACATTACTGCTACTACCAACTTGTGCACCAATGTAATAACGCATATCAGAAAAATTGTCATCTTGATAATATTCAAGTGCAGAGTCGTTTATAATCGAGTAAAAGGCTTCTTCGTGCACCATAGGCTTGGTACCTAAATACGTTTTTGGCCCTAATTGAAAAAACGGTGTAAATACACAACCAAACTTTCCGGCAAAGTGCTTTTCATTCTCTAATAGCTCAGACTCTACAAGCGGCCTTACAAGCTCTTTATAAGCAAGTTCGTTATTTATTACGCCATCACAGCGCGTTACTTCAAACGTAATAGGTGCAATACCGGTCATCGTGTCGTTAAACACCACGAGAACACGAATCGGGGTGAATGGCGTTAGCCGCTTTAGTTTATTAGCAATAATTGGCAACCATTTTTTTGAAGTCTGGTCTTGATAATATATAGCGCTGTGATGATAGCTCGCCTCACCATATTCAGAAAATACCGGTTCAAATGTGTTTGCAAAGCTTTCGAGGTATTTACTGCCTTCTTTTTCTTGCGTGGCAAATGTGTGAATGGGGAAGTAATTTTGAAATTCAGCCGTAATATAATTATGCTCACGCGCTACTGTCGGCACCGTCATCATATAAAAACCATACGGATTAGATTGCGATTGCAAATAAAGCGTGTTTTCAGGATCTGTAACTGCGGCTTTACGTGCCGCTTTATCTAGCAAGCTGTAGTTGTCACTAAAGCCGTAAAGTGCTTTTTTATCACCATTTTTACTTTGCTTTTGATTGGTAATGCTATCAATTAAAAACACCCAAAACGTATCCATCCTAATTGATGCACCAGGTAAATTAGGCAGTGCCCAGCTATCACCTAATAAAAAGTTTTCTATGTATTGTTTTACTTTATAGCGTTCTAAATTTGAATAATATTGGCTTTTATCACCTTCACGCTGAGCCCTAAGTAGTAACCCCATAAGGCCCGATATGGCCTCTGAGCGCAACCTAAATTGAGCTGCCCATTGTGTACTTTGCTGCGTTTTTCCGTCTTTATTATATTCACTTAATAGCTCATGCATCATACCTTGATTAGCTGCACACTCTTGGCCTAGGCGTTTATCTCGCTGAATTTCTGCGTAATAATGTTTACAGGCGTTATCGAGGAGTGCTTCATCCATTAAATTCGCAGCCGACGTAGCAATAGCGCCACCCGCTTTTATTACCGCTACTGCCGCGGCAATGGGAGCTGTTATTGGGATAAATGCCATAACACCCAGAGCAATGTTAATCATTTGCCACGCCATATCGTCGCCTGTTTCATCTACTTTTATATCATTGGCTACGGTTAAATTACGAAAGCGCTCTAGGCTATCCATACCTTCACGAGACGGGCAAACATTTATTTGGCTAATAGCATACGCCGCAATATGTACACGGCGGTTTTGTGCTCGGCTTGCCTCATCTTTATTATTTATAAGTGGTTGAGCATAACCCAGCCCTAGCACTTCAATACGCGCCTCATCAATGCCTGCTTGGGTAACTAAAATGTGCTTAACAGCCTCTGCTCGTCGCTCAGATAACGCAATATTATAATCGTAATTACCTATATCGCAGGTGTGACCTGCCACGGTTACTTTAAGGCTCTCATTTTGCTTAAGCGCTTTTATAACGGCCTCGCTTTGCTGCAAAATGATATTGCGGTAATCATCGGTTACTTGCTCGCTATTAAGCGAAAACGTCCCTTCAATTACGACATCTTTTACAATTTCTTTGGCACTTAAATGCTCAAAATAATCGTTAGCAACCGTTTTATAGTGCCGTTTAGCTTGCGCTAAATTAGGGATATTTGTACCAAATTGCTGCAACGTAGTTTGCCCAAGTGCTGCAATATTTGTGGTTAAATCAGCTATATTGAGTGCATTACCTGCTGCATCCATTGCTACCTTAGGAATGCCAAGCTTTTTACCTAAACTATTATTATAGCTTTCCATTGCTGCTGGTGTGTTAGCTGGTAAACGCCACAAATTTTCTGCAAGTGCTTGCCGCCAAGCATCGGTTGTAAAGGCAGCGCGAGCTTCACGTAGCTTTTGCCAAGCATCCTGCCCATCTTGCATAGCGAACACAGCATCTAGCGTTGCTTGAATAGTTGTATCTTCTGTTTTATTTAAGTGAGTATGTATTGCTTTAGCAATTTTACTCCCTAAAACAAATTTACCATTAGTGGTAAAATTACCGTTACTAGCACTGGCGGTTATATCGGTATTTATTAACCCTGCGGCTAATTGTGCACGGCCTTTAGCCACCGCCCAGCCATGGCAAAAACTCTCAAAGCCACTGGCTATTTTTATTGGTTCATCGCTAACTTTAGCGCGACCAATTTCTTTACCGTTTTCATCTTTAACACTAATATTTTTAGGGTCATACGTGGCATGCTCGGTTTTTAAATCTTTGGCATAGCTTATTAAGTGGCTATAAAAGCGAGGAAATTGCTTTATTATTGCCTCTTCAACCGAAAGCGGGTCGCAATTAATTACATCAAACTCACCTGCCTCATTTTTTATATCAAAGTGGATCATTTCGGCGAGTTCATAGTAATCGTAGTTATCATCTGACTGAACTGATTTGGCACACCAGTTTGAAATATTAGCTAGGTAGGTATCTTGATCAAGCCTTACTTTGATTCTATACAACCCTTTGGGTAGTATCTTGTTAGTACCTGATATCACTGCTAATTTAGTTTCGCGGTCGAAAGTAGCTGGTATATCCCTTCCCTCTGGTGTTGACAAAACAATATTTGCGCCGGGAGAAAGAAGCGGAATGTTTGGATTAATACTTAAAATTATTGCTCGCGTTTTAGCCAACACATACGCTTGAATAGTTTGTACGTTTTTTTGAGTTATTTCTTTTGCGTACCACTTATTGTAAGTGTCGTCTTCGCTATTTTCTGCAGGCTGTTTTAAATTTGTAACAGGGACTGTTTGTAACTCTAATAACGGCGTATTTGAGCTACTGTAATTTTTTAAGTTATCAACAAACTCTTTCGCCCATCCACTAGGGTTATTATTGGCAATGAGACCAATGGATTCCATTGGCGGAATAATAATAGGCCGTTGATTATTAGCAATGTAGGCATGAAACGGCTGACGTACTTCTAATGAGTCACTATTTATTGTCGATAAAATACCGGAGCTATTTGTTTTTAATACAACAGGTTTTTTTGTATCATAAGTGGCTGACTTTGGTTGTTCAGCAATAACAATTCGGTTTGCTACCGGCGTTAATTTACCCACGGGTGTATTGTTTTTAACATAACCAGTTAATAAATACACGATTGGGCTGGCACTTCCTTTGCTAATGTCATGCATAACTAGTTACTCTGTGCTTTTTGGTTGGTAATAGCTATAGGTGCTATGCTTCTAAGCCCCCACATTCTCATTTCTTTAGTGCGTATTACCTGCTGTTCACCGGTTAAAATATTAGTTTGGGTAATAATACTATAAGTAACTGCCTTGTTGTTTTCATCAACTTCACCTCTAGGGTTATAGCCAAATTTAAGGGTAACATCTTCATCAAGTGAAAAGATTACGCCATTTCCCTCCCCTTTTTCTGAGTGCTCTATTTCAGGGTTTGCTATATTCACCCAATGGAAGTGAAAATCTTCTCTACCATACGTCATAAACGCTAAGTACTTACCATCGGGTGAAATACGGTGGTTTTTCATTTCCCACTTACGTGGAAAACCAAAGTTAACTTTGCGTACTATTTCACCATTAAACTTATGTATCCAAAAGCCATCGTGTTTTATCGCTAAAAACTCTTTATCACCTGGGAGTAAAAAAGCAGCGCCGCTGTGGTGAATTTGAGGTCGAGGGGTTAGCTCCCCTGTTGGTACATGGTAGTTAAAGTTTTTGCCATCTGAGTAAAAAATCACATTTTTACTGTCTGAGGTCCAATTAAACCACGGGTAGCCGCCCCCGCCAGACATAGTGATTAGTTTTTTTTCTTTAGTATCATATAACTGGCGAGTCGCTCGGTCATTTATATAACCCGAAATAGCAATATAACGGTTATCTGGTGAGCGTGCTGGTGGATGCAATCCCGCAGGCTCCATTTGGGTAAAAATTTCTTCTGGAATAATACGACGTCTGTCTGAGCCATCTAACCTTGATGACCAAAGCGTATAAACCTCGCTGTATTTATATTTATTCCAGAACATTAACCGCGGGGTTGAAAATGTATCTGCATCTCCGTACACCTCTTCGCGTATTTCTAGTGGCCATTCTGGGTGGTTTTTATGCTCTTTAGCCCATGGGTATTTAGCAACATCAACCTCTGCTTGTGGTGAACTTTGCGATGAGGGCTCTGAGCACCCGCTTAGCAATAAGCTAAAGCAAACGCTGAGGGCGCAAAGCATGCTGTGATTTTTTAAAAACGTCATTAAAACTATCCTTTTACTACATGCACTTATTTACGAGGTAATATAAATAAGTGCATTCATTAAAACTTGTGTTATTAAAATAAAGTGCTCGTACTTACTCTTCTACTATTTCTGCCACTTCAATCGAGAGTGTTAAATTACTGATAAGTAAACGGTGTATTTGTGCTACTGGAATTTTTTAAATTATCAACAAACTCTTGTGCCCAGCCTGACGGGTTATTATTGGCAATAAGCCCAATAGACTCCATTGGCGGAATAATAATAGGCCGTTGATTATTATCCGTGTAGGCATGAAATGGCTGACGTACGTCTAATGAGTCACTATTTATTGTCGATAAAATACCAGCACTATTTGTTTTTAACACAATAGGCTTATTTGTATCGTACGTGGCTGACTTTGGGCGGTCAGCCACCACGATTCGATTTGCTACCGGGGTTAATTTACCCACCACCTTATTACTTTCAACATAACCTGTTAATAAATACACCAATGGGCTGGCACTTCCTTTGCTCATGTCATGCATTTTATTTTCCTTCTGCTGCTAAATTTGTAACAGCTATTGGACCTAATGTATCAAGACCCCAAATACCACTTTCTTTTACGAGCGCCTCAGCTTGCTCACCGATCACTATATTTTTTGTTCTTATAATCCGCTTTGAAGGGTAGAAGCCATTTTTACCACGCTCTTTTGAAAATTTTGCTACAAACTCCAATTGATAGTCCTCTACTGGAGAAAAAATAACACCATTACCTTCCCCTATTTCTGAATGCTTAACATCAGGGTTGGCAATATTCACCCAGTGAAAATGTGCTTTTGGTCTGCCTTGAGTCATAAAGGCTAAGTATTTGCCATCGGACGAAATACGGTGGTTTTTCATTTCCCACTTACGTGGAAAACCAAAGTTAACTTTGCGGACTACTTCACCATTAAACTTATGTATCCAAAAGCCATCGTGCTTTATGGCTAAAAACTCTTTATCGCCAGGCAGTAAAAAAGCAGCGCCGCTGTGGTGAATTTGAGGTCGAGGGGTTAGCTCCCCTGTTGGTACATGGTAATTAAAGTTTTTGCCATCTGAGTAAAAAATGACGTTTTCACTGTCTGAGGTCCAGTTAAACCAAGGGTAACCGCCCCCGCCAGACATGGTAATTAGCTTTTTCTCTTTGGTGTCGTAAAGCTGACGAGTTGCTCGGTCATTTATATAGCCCGAAATAGCAATATAACGGTTATCTGGTGAGCGTGCTGGTGGATGCAATCCCGCAGGCTCCAGTTGGGTAAAAATTTCTTCAGGAATTATGCGTCGCCTATCTGAGCCATCTAACCTTGATGACCAAAGCGTATAAACCTCGCTGTATTTATATTTATTCCAGAACATTAACCGCGGGGTTGAAAATGT
>NZ_WTKY01000041.1:0-8988 GCF_011378815.1 Pseudoalteromonas sp. 31A1
ACAGGCCTAAATTGTATAAATACCTCTTCAGGAATAATTCGGCGCCTGTCGGAACCATCTAACCGTGATGACCACAGCGTGCGTACTTCACTGTATTTGTATTTATTCCAGAACATTAACCGCGGGGTTGAAAATGTATCTGCATCGCCGTACACCTCTTCGCGTATTTCTAGTGGCCACTCTGGGTGGTTTTTGTGATCTTTAGCCCATGGGTATTTAGCAACATCAACCTCTACTTGTGGTGAACTTTGCGATGAGGGCTCTGAGCAACCGCTTAGCAATAAGCTAAAACAAAGGCAGAGGGCGCAAAGCACGCTGTGATTTTTAAAAAACATTGTTGTTGAGTAATCCTTTCACTCTTTATATTTGTGGCACACGGGAAACTTAAATGTTCTCGAGCGTTTACAAAAATAGTATCCATTTAGTGTAATAACTGTGGGTTATTGGAGATTATTTATTATCAGTAAATACTAAAATAAATAATCTCTCAATTTTTAATAAAAATAACCTATCTCATTACTTTTAAAAGTGCCGATTTTGTACGTAAATGGCATATTGTTTTACTAACTTTAATTTTGCTTTTTCTAAATCTAGATCACTTACTTGCTCATGAGATCCGTACCATTTAACAGTACCTTCAAATTCATCGTCAAAGGGGAGCGCTATATAAAGGGCTTCTTTCGAGCCTATAGGTGATTCTGATTCATGCCAAAATAGATTATGACCTTGAGAGTAAGTTTTTCCGGTACGACTCACTATGCGATAGTGATAATATTTCCAATCAGGACAATCGCCAAAAACAAATGCATCTGTTTGTGAAAACATACTTACAGAACTGTTCATCTGCTCATTGGTATGAATATCTTCACCACCATTCCCTGGCCCACCCATTAAACGAAACGAACACGTTAAATCGAGCTTGTAAGCGTTAATGTAGCTTTTCCAATGAAAAACACTGTTAGACCAAGATAGTTGTCGTTTTTTTCGTTTTTCCAATAACGCTTTATTACGGTTACGGTTTAAGGTTTGCAGCATTTCTTCATCTATATATTCACCATCTATGTACCCTTTGGCGCCTTCAGCTTGAAGTAAAGTGACTATTTCGGTTTTTCTGTTACTAATAGCAAGCCCAAGCGCACTACTTCCGCTCGATGTTTTTAAATCGGTATTCGCACCTTTTTTTATAAAGGTCGTTACATTCTTTGGATCAGCACTTTTTAATACTGAGTACATTAATGGCGTTTCACCTTTATTATTCTGGTGATTAATATCAACCCCAAGCCTTACCAATTTAGCAATATATAACCTAAGCACCCTATAACCCATATTTTCTGCTGATCGTAAGTTATATAAAATATGGAAAGCATTTTCTCCTTCATTATTTTCAAACGAATAATTACAGCCTTTATTCTTCAAATAGCTAATTAGTTTTAAATTTGGAGATTCTTTATTAGCAAGGGTCATCATACATACTGGTAGATCTAAATTATAATTTTTACAATTAACATCAACACCTGAATCAACCATATATTTTACTAAAGTAAAATTATTATAAGAAATTGCTTTTTTAAGAGAAGGGCAGCTTAAAACAACTTTTTCGTCGTCTATAAACTCTTGTAATCGAGGAGTGATTTTTTCTTCCCCTATTCTAAGCTCTTCATCTAAAACACGCTGATAATATTCAGGGTTATTTTTTTTATAATAGGAGTAGCTTGCAACCACCAAAATGAGCGGTAATATCAATCTTAAAAATAATACTTTCATTTGTTGTTCCTTAACATTGTTATTAAATTATTGTGTAAATTGCTTGAGTGCTTAAATGAATTATATACAGCGAAAACTCATAATAACTCTATTTTAAATAAATTTAATTTAGAGTTTATCAATATATTATGTGTCGTAGTAATTCCTTCTTTAACACAATTTCATAGTGTATTATTAGGCATTAAAATATGCATATATTTTAATGTCATGTATGGCACAGAAATTATTATAAAGGATTATTTATGCAAAAGCGTGCTGCTTTTAAGATCATTACATACCTCATTTTAGTAACTTTACTTGGTTGTGAAAAAATAGCCCCTGACACACAAAAAAACGAATCCAAAGCAACCCGACCAATAGTTTTAAAAGAAGATATCACCGACGCTGCGCAATTTGATCAAGAACGTATCCAGTTTTTGTGGCAAGCACCTCAGCAAGAAAAAAGAACGATATGGAGTATCAAAATAGATGGAACAGATCTTCGCCAGGTGCTTGATGAAAAAGAACTTTCATTCAGCACCCCTCCTGGCGGTAATGGTGGGCACATAACATACCTTTCTCGCTCACCAAATAACCGCTATTTAGCGCTAATTATGTACCAAGAAGTCATTGTTTATGATCTGTTAACTCGAGATCACCTTATCATCGGTGAAGCAGTAAGAGGCCGACCACAACTGATAATTTGGAAAGATAATACCTTCAATGTTTACATGTCTAAATTTGGTGAGCACTCTAGAAACTTATATGTTGACTTGAACAATCTAACAATAACCGAGAAAAAAGAAAAAAGTGATACTGTTTATTTACAAGATGGTTCAACACTCTCTTTTCACAAGTTTCATTTGAGTAAATACAAGGACGATAAAAGGCTCTTTAAAATTGATCTAGGAGGGTATGATAAACTTAACAAACCATATCTAAATGGGTACGATAAACTTAATGAACTATATCTTAATAATGAACAAACACATGGACTACTACATACTAAAGAAAGGTCTTTTTACTTTAATATAACAACCGGAAAAATACTCAGCACCTTCGATAATAACTCTTTTACACCGTGGTATATTACCCATGCTAGTAGTCAACTAATAGGTACTGACAAAGAGCATAAACAGTTAACCATTTATAATATAACGACAAAAAAAACAACAAACATTTTTACCTCCGCCACCAAATTAAAAGTAATCAGCCCACTTAAAGCAAGTGCCTACTATCAAAAAAAGCCCTCCCTTTTACCTAAACTCTCAAACTTACCAAAAGGGTACATTTACGGAGACCGCAAAGTCGATGAAAATTATTATTTTGGAGAAAAAGTTGATGGAAAAGCAGAAGGTTATGGGGAAATGTATCAACGTTACACTCACCTTTGGCAATATCAAGAAAAAAACAATACTCTGATACCGCTTCACTATAAAGGAAATTGGAAAGCGGGTGTATTTGAGGGTAATGGCGAGGTTATTTATACAAACGGTAGTCGCTATAAAGGAGAGTTTTCTTCTTACCTTCATCACGGTCAAGGGCGTTTTACTGATAAAGACGGCAACGGCTTTGATGGAAGCTGGAACAAAGGACAAAAACATGGCCGTGGCCTCTGCCTTACCTACCGTAAACCAACTCCATGTGAATACTACTACAATGCAATAGTTACTTATGAGGGAGAGCTAGACGACAACGGCATACGTAACGGTACGGGTACTTTTAGTTGGGTACCTTACATTAAAAAAAACATCTATAAAGGTAACTTCAAAAATGATTTATTTCATGGTCAAGGCGTGCTAACCAAGACCAATTATAGTAACGACGTTTATAAAGGGCAATGGCAATTGGGCCTGCGCCACGGTCAAGGCACACAAACCAATGGCGAAACTCATTATGAAGGACAATGGAAAGCCGATAAGCGCCATGGTAAAGGTACACAAACTAAAGGCAACATTCGCTACGAAGGAATGTGGCGGGTCGATTATTACAATGGTCAAGGAACATTAAATGAAAATGGTAATATCTACAGTGGACTATTCAGTGCTGGCTGGCTATTTGGTCAAGGCACATATAAAAATAAAAATGGAGACAGCTATAACGGAGAATTTGAATACTCCCGTTACAATGGATATGGAGTAATGAACTACGCAAATGGTGATCAATACAGTGGCCAATGGCTATCCCACCTGAGGTGGGGTAAAGGCAAGTTAACCTTAGCAAATGGTGACTTTTATGATGGCGATTGGGACAACGATACAAAGCATGGCGAAGGAGTCTGTCAAGAGAATTCAGAGGAATACCCATGCCAATACTTTCGTGGTTATAAATTACATAATATACGTGATGGTTATACAAAATCTAGAGTTATCATAGACGATGGCTACGGTGAGGTGTTGGGCGACTATATTGGGGAGCTTGAAAACAATATCCCCCATGGACAAGGGTCATTTATAAATAAATATCAACGTTTTTATATTGGTCACTTTGACCACGGTCTATTCAATGGTCAGGGGATATTACTAACTTCACATCGTGGCATTATCTATGATGGTATGTGGATCAAAGGCAAACCTAATGGCTACGGAAAAACGAATGTATTTGAAGGGCACTGGAAAGATGGCGTGGCTCATGGAGTAGGTAAGTTACATATAGGTATTAACAGCACGAGGCGTATTATTAAAGGTAACTGGCAAGATGGAGAAATCAGTGAGGGAACTATTATATACCAAGATGTTGATTATATAGAAGATAAAGCTATCTACACTAATAACTGTGTTTATACTGGGAGGTTATCGTTATCTATTAATACAAAAATTACCTATTCAACAAGTGACATGACTTTTGTTAAGGTCACCCCACAAGGGAAATGTGTACGTGTAGAACAAGAAAAAGAGCGCAACACTAATGCTTTGAGTAAAAGCCATTTACAAAAGGATAGCAAATGAAACGTATTATAGTATCGATATTAGTCATTTGTTTTAGCTTAGGCGGGTGCGAACATGAAGCTCGAGCTCAAGTACCCCCTAAAATGGAAACACAGCAAATCAAACCACCATTACTTGACTTATTTGCTAAGCCAAAGTTGACAACTGAAAAGGCGAAACTAGAAGAAGCGCTTATTCTAAAAGCAATAGCGGATGACCCTTCGGCCCAAATCGCATTAGCAAATATATATAAAAATGATAACCAACAAAAACGAGCCTTATTTTGGTATCAGCAAGCCGTTGAACATGGCGGTATAGATGAAGAAAATGCCATTCTTAAATTTTCTCTACAAAAACTAGCACAAAGTAAAGACCCTAAAGATATATTTATGTGGACAAAGTATGCAGCTGAACACGGCGATATTAGCGCACAAGAAAAAACAATGGAATACTATCGTAGAGGTCAAGAAGTTAAAAAAAACCATATAGAAGCCGAAAAATGGCTAAAAAAACTAATTAGCCACGAAGCCAAAAAACCTACATTTAAACTGGTAGAGCTACAGTTAGATACAATTAATTCAAATAGAGAAAAGAATATCCCTAGCGCGATTGCCTTAGCCAAAAAACTCGCAGAATCGGGGTCTGTAGACGCAGCTTACTTTTTAGGTTGGTTGCGCCAATTTGGCTCATTGTTAGATAAAGATATCGCTAAAGCGATTTACTGGTATAAAAAAGCAGCCGAGTTAGCTGATATTCGTGCATATCGCAGTTTAGGGTGGATATATCACTCTCACTATAACGATAATAAAGTAGCCGCTCACTGGTATGAAAAATCTGCTAATTTAGAAGATCAAGTATCTCAGTTTAATTTAGCCGTTTTATATCACTTAGGGAGAGGGGTAGATAAAGATTTAAAAACTGCAGCCCAACTGTATGAAAAAGCAGCTTATACAGGGCATAATTCCGCAAGAATTAATTTGGCTAATATGTATGCGAATGGCATTGGGGTGAGCAAAAATAAAGAGCTGGCCGAGCAATATTATAACGGTTATCAGCATATAAACCTCGCGACTGAAAAAAAACAAAGTCAGCTAAATATAGAACCAAACATTGATTATATAAAAATAGATATTGCAGATTTGGATTTATCAACTCAAAACTTTTATACACTCCATGAACGTTTAGGAATTTATAGCCACTCAATTGATATAAGCAAACTTCCCGTTTTAGAAGATAACTCAGTGGTTCTATTATTTGTTAATATACCAACTTTAGGGTATTACTCTGTAAGTAAGGGAACAAAAAGTAGCTTATACCAACGAACTCTTATTAATGATGTAACTATTAATAATTTTAGAACTGGTAATTTCTAACACAATAAAAACGTTGGTCCATTATCATGGGTCAACGTTCATAATAAGCGCTTAAATAGGATAATTAAAAACATTACTCTAGTATTATGGACGGCATTACGGGCACATCCGAATACGGATTGTAAAGATCTTCATAGGCTACACCTTTTAAAATGTAAGTAGGAGCTTCCCCATCTCTAAGATCTTGTAATAAATCAAAATCACCACTTTTAGGTATGTCGGTAAATTTTATATTTACATAAGCATTACCATCGAAAACACTAGATATTGACCGAATTTGCTGCCAATCATGTTGTTTGTTTCTAAAAATCAATTGCGCTTGGCCATAATTAGAATTGCTGGCATTAACTTTATAAACGTATTGATAATCACTGCTGGAAATTATTAATTTATTCAATTGGTTGACTTGCATTAGCACAAGCTTCGGGGTTTTAATACTAGCTGCCTCAAGCGAATTTTGTGATAGTAGTGCACTTAAGGTAATAATGAATGTTGTGTATTTTTTCAAAAGAAGCATTTTGTCCCTCCTTGGTAAATTAAGATATTTTCATTTCAACGGGCGGTAGATCAACAACTAGCCACTATACTCCGACAAACAGATGCGATTCAGGGTAAGATTTATCTTGAGAATCATAGCAAATCTTTGTTGTATCTCAGTTAGCATATTTAAGTCTTTTATAACAGTAAAATCGAATTCAACAATAACTGTAAAAAACACTCCCCTCCATGCTGTTTTGTTATTGCTTTGCTATGATACTATTTTAAACCTTGCACCAAAAAACGATTCACATAACCGCATTCTTACAATCTATTAGTAAATAAACCAATGGGCTTGCAGATCCTTTGCTCATTTCATGCATTTTATTTTCCTTCTGCTACTAAATTTGTAACAGCTATTGGACCTAAAGTATCAAGACCCCAAATACCATTTTCTTTTACCAGCGCCTCAGCTTGCTCACCGGTCACTATATTTTTTGTTCTTACTATACGCTTTGAAGGATAGAAACCATTTTTACTAGGTTCTTTTGAGAATTTTGCTATAAATTCCAATTGATAGTCCTCTTTTGGAGAAAAAATAGCACCGTTGCCATCGCCTTTATCTGAATGTTCTATTTCAGGGTTAGCAATATTCACCCAATGAAAATGAAAATCTTTACGCCCATACGTCATAAACGCCAAATACTTACCATCGGATGAAATACGGTGGTTTTTCATTTCCCACGCTTTCGGAAAACCAAAATTAACTTTGCGAACCACTTCACCATTAAACTTATGTATCCAAAAGCCATCGTGCTTTATGGCTAAAAACTCTTTATCACCCGGAAGTAAAAAAGCAGCGCCGCTGTGGTGAATTTGAGGTCGAGGGGTTAGCTCCCCTGTTGGTACATGGTAATTAAAGTGTTTGCCATCTGAGTAAAAAATGACGTTTTCACTGTCTTCGGTCCAGTTAAACCATGGGTAACCACCACCACCTGACATGGTAATGAGTTTTTTATCTTTGGTGTCGTATAACTGGCGAGTTGCTCGGTCATTTATATAGCCCGAAATAGCAATATAACGGTTACCTGGTGAGCGTGCTGGTGCATGTATACTAATAGATTCAAGCTTTTGAAATACCTTTTCTGGAATAATACGGCGCCTGTCTGAGCCATCTAACCGTGATGACCACAGCGTGCGCACTTCACTGCCTTTATATTTATTCCAGAACATTAGCCGCGGGGTTGAAAATGTATCTGCATCGCCATACACCTCTTCGCGTATTTCTAGTGGCCACTCTGGATGGTTTTTATGCTCTTTTGCCCATGGGTATTTAGCAACATCAACCTCTACTTGTGGTGAACTTTGCGATGAGGGCTCTGAGCAACCGCTCAGCAATAAGCTAACACAAACGCTGAGGGCGCAAAGCATGCTGTGATTTTTTAAAAACGTCATTAAAATTATCCTTTACTACATGAACTTATTTACTAGGTAATACAAATAAGCGCACTCATTAAAACTTGTGTTATTAAAATAAAGTACTCGTACTTACTCTTCTACTATTTCTGCCACTTCAATCGAGAGTGTTAAATTACTGATAAGTAAACGGTGTATTTGAGCTACTGTAATTTTTTAAATTATCAACAAACTCTTGAGCCCATCCACTAGGGTTATTATTGGCAATGAGGCCAATGGACTCCATTGGCGGAATAATAATAGGTCGTTGATTATTAGCCGTTTAGGCATGAAAGGGCTGGCGCGTCTCTAGTGATTCACTGTTTATCGTCGATAAAATACCAGCACTATTTGTTTTTAACACAATAGGTTTATTTGTATCATACGTGGCTAATTTAGGCTGTTCAGCAACCACAAATCGGTTTGCTACTGGCGTTAATTTACTCACGGGTTTGTTGTTTTCAACATATCCAGTTAATAAATACACGATTGGGCTGGCACTTCCTTTGCTCATATCATGCATTATTGTCGTCCTTGTACTGCTACGTTTGTAATTGCTATTGGAACTAATGTATCAAGACCCCAAATACCCATTTCCTTTACGCGTGTGATTTTTTGTTCGCCTGTTAAAATGTTCGTTTTAGTAATAATGCTGTATATGTCAGGTATTTCATCTCGACTAGTTGGCTCTTTGAAATCGTTATAACCAAATTTGAAGGTAACATCTTTATCAAGTGAAAAAATTACATTACTGCCCATACCTTTCTCTGAATGCTCTATTTCAGGATTAGCGATATTCACCCAATGAAAATGAAAATTTTCTCTGCCATGGGTCATAAACGCTAAGTACTTACCATCCGGTGAAATACGATGGTTTTTCATCTCCCATTGACGTGGAAAACCAAAATTAACTTTGCGTACTATTTCACCATTAAACTTATGTATCCAAAAGCCATCGTGCTTTATGGCTAAAAATTCTTTATTGCCCGGGAGTAAAAACAACTCCTCTGAGT
>NZ_WTKY01000042.1:0-8849 GCF_011378815.1 Pseudoalteromonas sp. 31A1
AAAAAATCCGTAGTTAGTTTCCTAACTACGGATTTTGCATGATCGTTTGGATCGGTCAACCGGTCATTTTCTTAACTGATCGGCATTAGACCTAAGGTCCCTTTTTGCATTTACACAATAAACTTATTATTGTGCTGGTGCTTCTTCATTTTGAATTTCAAGTAATTCAACTTCAAATACAAGTGTTGAATTAGCTGGAATCTTACCTAAGTCACGGTCGCCGTAAGCAAGTTCTGAAGGAATAGTGAACTTGTACTTAGAACCCACTGACATAAGTTGTAAACCTTCAGTCCAACCAGCAATTACGCGGTTAAGAGGGAAAGTTGTAGGTTCGTTACGTGCATATGAGCTATCAAACTCAGTACCGTCTAATAAAGTACCTTTGTAGTGTACTTTAACTACGTCTGTTGCTACTGGCTTTTCGCCATCGCCTTCGCTAAGTACTTCATACTGCAGGCCAGACTCAGTTACTGTAACGCCTTCTTTTTTAGCGTTGTCAGCTAGGTATTTAACACCCGCTTCTTTGCTTTTTTCAGACTCTACTTTTGCTTTTTCTTCTTGCTTAGTACGTACTGATGTATCTAGTTCAGTTAATACTTCGCGAATTTTTTCTTCGTCAATTTTTGCATTACCAGCAAGTGCATCTTCAAAACCACGGATTAGAAGTGCTTGGTCTAGCTCAATACCAATTTCTGTTTTGTCTGCTAGGTCTTTATTTAAAAAGTTACCTACAGATGCACCAATACCGTATGCTTGTTGCTGTTCTACAGTGTCTAATTTAACTTCAGCTTGTTCTTTTTTTGCTTCTTGATTACAAGCTGTAAGCGCTAAAACTGACGCTGCAATCAATGACAATCTAATCGTCTTTTTCATTTTAAATCTCCGACACACTTTGCAGTTGTCATTTTAATGTATTATTACTAGTTAAAGATTAACGGCCCACATGATAGGCTGCTTGTTTAATGACTAAATTCCACATTGTTAGCTAAACTAAAAACATATCCAGTGATTAGACAAACAACCTAGGCATTTAACGCGTCCTAGTCTAACCTCTCAGTCACTAAGAGTTAAGGGGAAATACCTGTAATATGTCGATATTTCGTACTTTTTTAATCGTATTTAGCTGTTTTTTAGCCATCGCCTGTACCGATAAAAAACAACACGCTGTAGCAAGTTACGAACATGCTGCACAAGGTGCGTTTTCATCAACACTTTCAAACGATGGTAAATACAGTTTGATCTCCTCTATCAACCATGGGGTCGCCCTGTGGGATAATCAACAGCAGGTACTAAAATACCAATGGTTTCAGCAGCAAGATCAAGACAGTTTGGTATACGCCGTTGCTATTGCTTTTGATAACAGCGTGGCTGTTACCGCCGAAAAAAACACGTTTGCTGTGTGGGATATAGCCACAGGCAAAAATAAAGGTTATTACAAAATACAAAAAGCCAGTATTCGCGATATTGCTATTAGCAATCAAGGCCGTAGTGTTTTATACGGCCGTAGCGACGGCGTTGTCGTATTTGTAAACCTAGAAACCGGACGTCGTATTGAGTTTTTAGGTCATCAAGATAAAGTTAACACCGTTGACCTATCACCTAACGGACGCTACGCCTTAAGTGGTTCTAACGATTATGTTGCTTACTTTTGGGATACACGTACAGGGCAAGTAATTCATCGTTTTAATCACCCAACGCGTGTTACCCAAGTGACGCTCGATCCACAGGGTCGCTATGCGTTTACGGCCGACAGTATGGCACAAGCAAATGTATGGAAGCTGACTACAGGTGATCTTGTGAGTAAACTGAAGTATATTGCGCGTCAGAAAATTTTTACTGCTGTGCGTTTTAACGAACAAGGCACTTTGCTTGCAACCGGCTCGCCAAATAAGCGCGTAGATTTGTGGCAAATACCAAGCGGTGAAAAGATTCAAACTTGGCAGGTTACCCCGCGCGAAGGCAGTAAGCCTAAATCGGCGGTGGTGCTAGATGTGACATTTACAGATAACGGTAAGTCGTTGTTAACCGAAAGCTCCAGCGGTATCGCAGAGCGATTTATTATACGAGAGAATAATGAACACAATTGAACATCGCTTAATGGAACTTGAAGCCAAAGTGGCTTTTCAAGACGAAACGATTGAAGTCTTAAATGATGAAATAAAAGTGCACCAGCAACTGTTAGCAAAAATGAAACGCCAAACTGAGCTGCTAGCAGAGAAGATTAAAGAGTCGCAGTCATCATCGTCTATGATGTCTGAAGCACCTGAGCCGCCTCCACCGCATTACTAAAACCGGTAAAAATTAGGCAATAAAAAACCGGGTTAGTCGCCCGGTTTAAATACACCAATTACTTGTTCAAATTGGCGAGTAGACGCCTGAACAGCGTTATCGGGTTGCGCCATTTTATGACCACACTCAACACACTCTACTTTTTCAACATCATGTTCTCTGTATAGCATCATAGTATCCATGGCTTTGCAGTCAGGGCACGATGCACCAGCAATAAATCGCTTCTTTTGTCTCACAACATTTTTCCTGTGGTTTGAACTGCCGCTATTTTATCGTATAACTTCACTTGTTGATACGCTTGATAAGAGCATTAAGTTCTATGTTATGATAGCGCCAACTTAACAAGGGCACAGCAAAGTAACGCATTCATGATCCAAATCTCAGAAATAGAACTACTTCGTGGCGGTAAAGCCTTATTAAAAAACGCATCAGCTACGTTATTCCCAGAGCACAAAGTAGGCCTTGTTGGCGCTAATGGCTGCGGAAAATCAACGTTATTTGGTTTACTAAAATCAGAACTGCAATTAGATGCCGGTAACTGCAGCATTCCAAAAGATTGGTCTATTGCCTCTGTTAAGCAAGAGACACCTGCACTTGAAATAAGCGCGATTGATTATGTACTTCAAGGCCACCCAGAATACTACGCAATGCGCATAGCACTGCGTGAGGCCGAGAAAAACAACGATGGCGACACACAAGCCAAAGTACATATTCAGCTTGAAAACATTAAAGGCTACAGCATTGAATCAACCGCCGGTGAGCTATTACACGGCTTAGGCTTTGCCAATAACCTTATAGAAAACCCTGTCAGCTCATTTTCGGGTGGTTGGCGTATGCGTTTAAACCTTGCCCAAGCATTAATACGCGACGCCGATTTACTACTTCTTGATGAGCCAACAAATCACCTTGATTTAGATGCCGTTTATTGGCTTGAGCGTTTTTTACGTGCTTATACCGGCACCCTTGTACTTATATCACATGACCGTGAGTTTTTAGATGCGGTGGTTGATCAAATTTGGCACGTAGATAAGCAGCTTATCAACGTGTACAAAGGTAACTACTCGCAGTTTGAACGCCAAAAAGCAGAGCGCTTGCTACAACAACAAGCGATGTTTGATAAGCAACAAGATCAAATTGCGCACCTTGAGCAGTTTATAACGCGCTTTAAAGCAAAAGCCAGTAAAGCTAAACAAGCACAAAGCCGTGTAAAAGCACTTGAACGCATGGAAAAACTAGCGCCAGCACATGCCGACTCGCCATTTAACTTTGAGTTTGCAGAGCCAAAAGCATTACCAAACCCACTAATGACAATAGATAAAGCCAAAGCGGGTTATGGTGACGTCACTATTTTAAATAATATAGAGCTAAACCTTGTACCAGGTAGCCGAATTGCTTTACTTGGTCGAAATGGCGCGGGTAAATCAACGTTAATTAAACTGCTTTCTGGTGATTTAGAGCCGCAAGCGGGCGAAGTTATTCAGCACCATGGATTAAATATTGGTTATTTTGCGCAGCATCAGCTTGAATCTCTTGATTTAAAAGCCAGTGCAATAACGCACATACAACGACTAGACCCAAAAGCCACTGAACAATCACTACGTGACTTTTTAGGCGGCTTTGCCTTCATTGGCGATAAAGCGCTTGAGCCTGTAGCCCCGTTTTCGGGCGGCGAAAAAGCACGTTTAGTACTTGCCATGTTGGTATATCAAAAACCAAACTTATTACTACTCGATGAGCCAACTAACCACCTTGATTTAGAAATGCGCCATGCACTTGTTATGGCACTACAAGGTTTTGAAGGCGCTATGGTTACCGTATCGCACGATCGCCATATGCTTAAAAATACCGCCGATGAGTTTTACTTAGTAGATGACGGCAAAGTAACCCAGTTTGGTTACGACCTAGATGCATATTACCAATGGCTACTTAATGCGAATAAAGAAGCGGTTAAAGCGCAGCAAACCGACGAGCCTAAAGCAAACCCAGGTGTTAATCGTAAGGAGCAAAAGCGCTTAGAGGCTGAGTTTAGAAAAGCCATTCAGCCACTTAAAAAGCAAATTGAAAAGCTTGAAAAGCAACTCGATAAATTCACCGCCGAATTAAGTGAAGTTGAAGTGACCTTAGGTGATAACGAACTGTACAACGACGACAACAAAGCCAAGCTTAAAGAGTTATTAGCCAAGCAAGCAACGCTTACACCTAAACTTAACGACGTTGAAGAAGAGTTACTTATGGCACTTGAAGAAATGGAAGAAAAAGAGCAGGCGTTCGCCGATGAACTTGCTCAATAGCGACCATTTTTGGCAGTTTGCGTGCACTTTGTACGCAAAGCCTGAGCAACAAACAACCTTGCTGGCACTACAAAACCAGCAAGGAAAAAATGTTAATTTATGCTTATTGCTACTTTATTTAGACTCATTAAATTTAAGTATTAATACCCAACAGCTAAATGAGTTAACGCAAGTAGTTAGTGAATTTGATACTTATGCATTACAGCCTCTGCGCGCTGCTCGTAGCTATTTAAAAGCTAATCAGAATACGATAAGTGATTACGCCACAATACGCGCAGAGTTACTAAGCGCTGAGCTAAAGCTTGAAAAACAACAGCAACATATGTTGATTGAAGCAGTAAATGAGTTTGAATTAATCGAGCATGCAGAACCAAACAATATTGAGCTGTATATGAAAGCCACTTAGGCTGCGACTTTTTATACCCTCCTCTACTGCTCATTCTCTTTTCTTTGTGCAAAAAACCTTTAAGTAATTTATTTACAAAGAGGTTAAGAGGCGCTTCGCTTTTAGAGGAAAACAAACTAGATTACTTAGATAAAAATATAAATATTGAGCGGCTGTTTAGCTCAGCATTTTATTACCCTGCCCCCATTTACTTCTCTTTTTCTTCTTTTTGCGCAAAGACCTTTAAGTAATTTATTCACAAAGAGGTTAAGAGGCGCTTCGCTTTTAGAGGAAAACAAACTAGATTACTTAGATATAAATATTGAGCAGTTTGTTGCTCTACCCTCATTTACTTCTCATTCTTTTCTCTTTGTGCAAAAAATCTTTAAGTGGTTTACTCAAAAAAGTTTAAAGCGCTACGCTTTTAGGTAAAGTGAAAAACTCTCTTAGCTCTCAGTGGTAATAACTTAGTAGCCTTTAAAGCATGATCTAAATCAACTTAGCTTCACCCCTATATCTGCTTATGTAAATAACTTGATCTCGATCACGTTGCGACCTGCAAACACCGCCTATGATTAACCCATCAACAACGAGGGGAACAACTCATGAACGTATTCTTTAGAGATTTTTTTACAGATCCAGTTTTATTTATGTCTTTTGGATTTTTAACTATCGTTGTTTCTTTGTGTATCTTTTTTGCTTTTTTCTTTCTGAAAAAAATACATGATGCAGAAATTCCTGACCAAAATTAAGCACGACGCACTAAAGCGCCTTATTAGTTTACTAGTTAGGCGCTTTTTATTTTCTGAAGCGAAAAATTTGGTACACTAGCTTTTCGTTTAATACAAAGTGCGTAGTACAAACATGATCTCTCAGTTCAAACCAGCATGGTGGATGACCAATCGTCACGTTCAGACCATAATGCCGCGTTTTTTCCGCCCATTTCACCACACTCGCTACGAACTTGAGCAACTTGATACACCTGATGGTGACTTTATTGAGCTCGCATGGTCACTTCCACATAACGAAACCGCTCCACTTGCCGTTGTTTTACATGGCCTTGAAGGCAATATAAATAGCTTTTATGCCAAAGGCATGATGAAGGCGTTAAAAAAGCAAGGTTATGCAGTTGTGCTTATGCACTTTAGAAATTGCTCAACTGAAGTAAATCGCCTGCCACGTGCTTATCACAGCGGTGACACCGCCGATTTAGCCTTTTTTATAAATCACTTAAAGCTGCAATTTCCTGAGCGCACTATGGTCGCTGTAGGTTTTTCGTTAGGCGGTAACGTACTGGCCAAATACTTAGGTGAACAATCACAAGCATGCCCACTAAGTGCTGCAGCGGTGGTATCTGCTCCTTATGATTTGTCGTCATCAAGCGATGTTATTCGTAAAAGCTTAGGTAAAATTTACCAAAAATATCTGCTCGATCGCATGAAAAAATCAATGCAGCGAAAGCTGCCACAAATTAAGCAGCAAATTTCACTAACACCAAAACAGTTAATGAATATTGATGATTTATTAGAGTTTGATAACCAACTTACAGCACCGTTACATGGCTTTGAAAATGCCCACGATTACTATCGTAAAGCCAGTGCTATGCCGTACTTAAAAGATATCGCTATACCCACACTTATTATTCATGCCAAAGACGACCCAATGCTCTCAATTAAGGCCGTACCGAGTAGGCAAGATGTAAGTGAGCATGTTACGCTGCGCATCTCTGACAAAGGCGGACATGTTGGTTTTATTAGCGGTAAAAATCCGTTTAAGCCCATATTTTGGTTAGAGAAAGCCGTGCCATGCTATTTTGGGCAACATGTTTTAGGCAACGCAAACAAAGAGCAATTATGATTATCCCTTTTGAACAACTCGATAAAGATACACTATACAACCTAATAGAAAGCTATGTACTGCGCGAAGGCACCGAT
Organism: Pseudoalteromonas sp. 31A1; assembly: GCF_011378815.1. NCBI lineage: Bacteria > Pseudomonadati > Pseudomonadota > Gammaproteobacteria > Alteromonadales > Pseudoalteromonadaceae > Pseudoalteromonas > Pseudoalteromonas sp. 31A1. The sequence goes on from NZ_WTKY01000042.1 coordinate 6,900, forward strand.
TATGGCGAAGTAGAAGCAAGCATTGAATCTAAAGTTAACCAAGTTAAGCTACAGCTTAAAAATGGCGAAGCAATGGTGTTTTTCTCGGAATTACATGAGTCAGTTACTATTATTTCTAAGGGCGAATTTAAAGCGCTGCAAAGTGAAGAGCATCAAGCAGAGGCGTTTGATTAAGGTGTAGTACTTGTAACTTTTGAATTGAACGTACACAATGGCTTTTTACCCAAAGAGCCAAAACATGATAAAACTCAGCACTCTAGTGGTAGCCGTATCACTAGCATTAACTAGTCAAGTCCATGCAGAACAAACAATAACAGCATCCGACAAAGCAATTAAACTCGCTAAAGACACCATTTTAATTGATACCCATATCGACGTACCTTATCGAATTCACGAAAGCTGGGTTGATGTAACTAAAGCGACAACTGATGGCGATTTTGACTACCCTCGCGCTGTAAAAGGCGGTTTAAACGCACCGTTTATGTCGATTTATATTCCTGCGCATTTGGAATTTGAAGGTAAAGGAAAAAGCTACCAACTAGCCAATCAAATGATTGATAGTATGGAAGCTATAGCCCAGCGCGCACCCGATAAGTTTGCTATTGCCAGCTCAAGCACTGATATAGAAGAGCAGTTTAAGCAAGGTAAGCTGTCTATTGCAATGGGTATGGAAAATGGCTCTCCTATCGAAGGAGATATGAAAAACCTTCAGCACTTTTACGACCGCGGTATTCGCTACATCACGCTAGCGCACTCGCAAAGCAACCATATTTCGGATTCGTCTTATGATATTCGCCGCAAATGGAAAGGTTTAAGCCCATTTGGTAAAAAGCTAATTACTGAAATGAATAATATTGGTATGTTAATCGACGTATCACATATTTCTGATGATGCGTTTTATCAGGTTATGGATCTCTCTAAAACACCCGTAATTGCCTCACATTCATCACTTCGTAAATACACGCCAGGCTTTGAGCGTAATATGAATGACGACATGCTATTGGCACTTAAAGAAAATGGCGGTGTTATTCAAATCAACTTTGGCTCAAGTTTTGTTACCGCTAAAGCAGGTAGTTGGGGCAAGCAGTTAAAAAGCACAAAAGAGTCGGTTAAAAAAGACGGGACTAAATTAAGCAAAGATTTTGATGCTGCCTACCGTGCTAAAAACCCTTACCCATTTGCAAGCCTTGAGCAAGTACTTGATCATATTGATCACGTAGTTGAGCTAATTGGTATTGATTATGTAGGTATTGGCTCTGATTATGATGGAGTAGGCGATTCATTACCTATCGGTTTAAAAGATGTATCTAGCTACCCTAACCTTGTTCAAGGTTTAATGGATAGAGATTACAGCGATGCTGATATTAAAAAAATTCTTAGCGGTAATTTATTAAGAGTTTTAAAGCAAGCTGAAGAATATGCGAAGAAAAATTAAAGCTTTTTAGCGTATATTAGTTATTGGCTAAAATACCAAAAGCTAATTCAATATAAGCGCGGCCTAGCCGTGCTTTTTATTGGTACCAATTTTATTAAAAGCATGATCATTTTAACGTATTAAATAGTCCATTAACTGCGTAGTTATTTTCAGCAATCTTTTTCCTCGGGTTTCGTAAAACTCAATCCAAGCTACGGCAATAAAGTTATAACGAAAAGCCAATCACTTTTCTTCAGGTATTAAAAAAGGCCACCTAAGTGACCTTTTTCTAATAATTAACTTTAAGGTTAATTATTACGCTACGATAATTGCTACAAAGCACCTACGCCTAAGGTAAGAGCGCCACCTTCATATGACACTTTTCTTCAGGCATTAAAAAAGGCCACCTGAGTGACCTTTTTCTAACAATTAACTTTAAAGTTAATTATTACGCTACGATAGTTGCTACAACACCAGCACCTACAGTACGACCACCTTCACGGATAGCAAAACGAAGACCTTCATCCATCGCGATT
>NZ_WTKY01000043.1:0-8808 GCF_011378815.1 Pseudoalteromonas sp. 31A1
CCCTAAATAAAAGCCACTCAAGTACCCGTAATCCCGTCCAAAACGCCAATTAAAACAACACCAAACTCCCACTTTATATTCTGCATAAAGTACAGTAATAGATTGAACCAAAATAGGAACTCAGCTATGGTTTGTTTATCAATAAAAACAATTAAAAAACGAGTTAATCTACAGGCTCGTTAGTTTACTAGTGAATTAAAATAGATATGAGTCTAACTAAAATTATATTATTGTCATCTTACTCATTATTCTTTGTTTGTGGGATTTTGACTGGAAGGAATAATATTGAAGATTGGATTGCGTCTTTAATTCTATATAGCATGACTCACTATTATATTTTACCGTTCTGTACGGGTAAGCCAATGTCCTTACCTTATTCAAGTGAAATGGCTAACAAAGATGAAAACGATGGTTACCGTTACTTGTTGTTTGGTATCTCTTTTGTTTTAGCTTTAGCTGTATTAGCAAATTAAATAGATAAGTAAACTAACAAGGCGTTCTAACGGATAATGCTCCTCACCCGTTTTAGTGGACACCTCCTCATCACTTTGATGAGGCTAAAATGCCTAGATATACTCAACCTAGGAAGACATGGTTTTACCCAGTTAATTTCAAAATCAAAGTGCAGTGGCATAGTGATTTTGGCCACTATTTACATACAAACTTGTATAAAACCAAGTGGGGATTTTTTATGCCTTAGTTTTATTAAAAACGCCCACTAATGTTAAACTACAAAAAATTTAATTACTTAATATTACCATGGCATTTTACATTCCTTTATTACAACCACATTTTAAGCACATTGAAATTGGCGATACGTTAACATCACTTTGGAGTGGCTGTGGCAGTATTGTGCAGTGCCAGCTTGATGATAAAGCCTGTGTTGTTAAAGCTATTAAAATACCCAGCTATATACACCACCCTAAAATTAAGCAAAGCGAATTTGCGCTTGAAAGAAAGCAGTATTCCTATAGCGTTGAATACACTTTTTATAAGCTTTATAGCCAGCATTTACCAGCACATGCGCAAAGTATTGAATGTATAAGCGCAATTAATAAAGGCGATGAATATGCGCTGGTGTTTAAGGACTTCACCAAACATGGATTTACTCAAGCGGGGCAGCAACATGTTAAAGCTATATTAAAATGGCTTGCACACTTTCATGCGTTTAACTTAAGTAAACCCGCAGATGGATTATGGCAGCAAGGCAATTACTGGCATTTAAGCACGCGCCCAGATGAGTTTAATAAATTAAAAACAACGGATGATAAAAAGTCCGATATTAAAAATGCTGCACATAAAATAGATGAGCAACTACAACGTTGTGCGTACAAAACGCTGATTCATGGCGATGCAAAACTTGGTAACTTTGCAGCAAATGAGAGTGGTAAAATACTCGGTTATGATTTTCAGTATATAGGTGCAGGTTGCGGGATAATTGATGTAATGTATTTTATGACCAGTTGCTTAAGTGATGCACAATTACACGAAAGCGCTGATGAGTATCTTGCTTATTATTTTGATAATTTAAAGAATGCTATTGCTACTTATCACCCTTTAGCACCTGCCGATAAAATAGCTGACGATTGGCTCGCTTTATGGCCTGCTGCATGGGCTGACTTTTATCGATTTTTATCTGGCTGGAGCCCTGAGCATCAAAAAATAAATAGTTATATGCAACAGCAAGTAAACAGCTGGTTAGCGAGTAACATTTAATAAACACAAAGGGTTAATGGCTTGCATAAATATCAAGCAAAACAATACATTTTGGCACGATGTATGAAAATCTCTTTAAAACTACAGGTCAAATGACCTTTTTTAATATAAAATACCGCAAATTCTTCTATCACTAGGTTTACATCATGGCTATTCACGTTATTTCTCACCCTCTTGTTCAACATAAATTAGGCCTAATGCGCGCGCATGGTATTAGCACTAAAAGCTTTCGTGAATTGTGTTCTGAAGTAGGTACTTTATTAACCTACGAAGCAACAAAAAACCTACAGTTAGAAGATAACGAAATTACAGGCTGGGATGGCAATAAATTAAAAGTAGAGCATATTAAAGGTAAAAAAATTACTGTAGTGCCTATTTTGCGTGCTGGTCTTGGCATGATGGACGGTGTAATGCAGTTATTACCAGCGGCTAAAGTAAGTGTTGTTGGTCTTGAACGTAACGAAGAAACACTAGAGCCAGTACCATATTTTGAAAAGTTAGTAGGTAATATTGATGAGCGCTTAAGCTTAGTTATTGACCCTATGCTTGCTACGGGTGGCTCAATGATTGCCACAATCGATATGCTTAAAAAAGCAGGCTGTAAAGAAATCAAAGTAATTGTACTAGTTGCAGCACCAGAAGGTGTTGAAAGAACACTTACAGCTCATCCAGATGTAGAAATATTTACAGCCTCAGTGGATAGCCACTTAAACGAAAAGGGCTATATTATCCCTGGTTTAGGCGATGCGGGCGACAAAATATTTGGTACTGTTTAGGAGTCTTAAGTGCAAAATAATGACACCTTTTCAATAAAAACTATTTTAACGGGCGCGCAAATGCTGTTTGTAGCATTTGGTGCGCTGGTATTAGTGCCGCTTTTAACGGGCTTGGATCCTAATGTTGCGCTTTTTACCGCAGGCATTGGTACCTTGCTGTTTCAGGTAGTGACTAAAGGCCAAGTGCCTATATTTTTAGCGTCATCATTTGCCTTTATTGCACCTATTATTGCCGCTGTGCAAATGTGGGGCGTGCCGGCCACTATGGGCGGCTTAATGGTGGCGGGTTTTGCTTATATGCTTTTAAGTTTATTAGTGAAATTTAAAGGCGTTGCAACGCTTCATAAAATTTTACCACCTGTGGTTGTAGGCCCAGTAATTATGGTTATTGGTTTAGCGCTTGCACCTGTTGCTGTAAATATGGCGATGGGTAAAAGTGGCGACGGCAGTATTCAAATTATTGATTACACCAGCGCTATTTATATTTCGTTGTTCTCGTTAGTGGTTACGCTTATTTTTGCAGTATGGGGAAAAGGCGTATTTAAGCTTATACCTATACTAGCAGGGGTTGTAGCGGGTTATTGTTTATCGCTTGGTATGGGCGTTGTGCAATTTGACGCAGTGACTAACGCACAGTGGTTTGCTGTACCAAACTTTACTTGGCCTGAGTTTAAATGGCAGGCTATTTTGTTTATGGTACCTGTAGCAATAGCACCTGCAATTGAGCATATTGGCGATATGATGGCTATTAGCCAAGTAACCAATAAAGACTTTTTGAAAAAGCCTGGGCTTCATCGTACTTTGTTTGGTGATGGCCTTGCGACTTCTGCGGCATCATTATTTGGTGGCCCGCCTAACACTACTTACTCAGAAGTAACGGGGGCAGTTATGCTTACCAAAAACTTCAATCCTAAAGTAATGATGTGGACAGCTGTTATTGCCATTATTTTAGCGTTTGTAGCTAAGATGGGATCTGGTTTGCAAACTATTCCTGTGCCAGTAATGGGCGGAATTATGATTCTACTTTTTGGCTCTATTGCTGTAGTGGGTTTAAATACATTAGTTAAGTCGGGCGATGATTTAACAGCACCACGTAACTTAAGTATTGTTGCACTTACTTTGGTGTGCGGTATTGGCGGTATGCATATTGGTGGCAGCCAATTTAGTTTAGAGGGCGTAAGCCTTTGCGCTATTTTAGGAATAGTACTTAACTTAGTATTACCAAAAGCAGAGCCTGAAAAAGTTTAATTTTGCACATTAGCTAAATAGATTGCACCATAATAGCGCATTTATAATGCGCTATTTTTTTAACCTATTAATAAATATATAAAAATAATAATGGTCTAGTATCTGCATTTAACTCCCAGACGCATTGTATGCAAAGGAGTAACCATGTCAGAGGCCAATATTGTGGATATAACCCCGTTTTTAGCAAAACACCAACTGCCTTTAAAGTATCAATATTTGAGTGAGCAATATTTTGTTCCACTTGCGCATGACATCCTCGAATCTAAAAAAACAAATACTCCTATTTTTGTTGCCATAAATGGATGCCAAGGCTCAGGAAAAACAACACTCGCTGATTTTTTAGTTACCTGGTTTTCTAAAAACACACCACTTAACAGTGTTGCATTGTCGATTGATGACTTTTATTTAGCAAAACAAGCACGTAGTGAACTTGCCAAAGACGTACATCCTCTTTTTACTACTCGCGGAGTACCGGGTACTCACGATGTAGCGTTAATGAATAGCACAATAACTAACTTACTGGCAGGAGAGGTAAACGTACCGCTTCCAGGGTTTAATAAACACGAAGACGACTGCGTGCCAGCAAGTGATTGGCTAACAAACAAAAAGCCAGTTGATATTGTTATTTTAGAAGGGTGGTGTGTAGGCAGTGAGCCACAACCGCTGTTTTCATTGAGTGAGCCGCTTAACGAGTTAGAGCAACAGTTTGATAAAGAAAGCGTTTGGCGCCGCTGTGTAAACAGCTGTTTAGCAAACGAATACAAAGCCGTTTTTAACCTAATTGATTATACCGTTATGCTAAAAGCACCGAGTTTTAGTGATGTTTTTACATGGCGACAAGAGCAAGAACAAAAGCTAATAGCCAAAAAAGGTGAAGGCTCAGGCACCATGACTAACGAGCAATTGATGTATTTTATTTCTCATTTTGAGCGCATTACGCGTGAGAACTTAAACACACTGAGCGCTAAAGCAAACGCTTTAATTGAACTTGATAGCAATCGCGATATAAGCGGTATGCACCTAACGAGTGATGACACACTTCAACCCATTATTTTTACAGATTTGGACGGCACATTACTCGATCACGCCGATTACAATACAAATAATATCAGTGAGTTACTACAGCAGTTGCAAAATGCACATATTCCTGTGGTGTTTAATACCAGCAAAACTTTTTGCGAAGTTATAGAGCTTAAAAACAATTTAAATATTCAACAGCCTTTTATTGTCGAAAACGGTGCAGCGGTATTTATTCCAGAAGACTATTTTGAATTAAAGCCAATTGGTTGTAAAAAAGTAGGCGCTTACTGGTGCTACGCAATGGCAAAGCCGCTATCGAGTTTATTAAAGGACTTAAATACTTTAAAAGCGGATTACAAAGCGCATTACAAATTGTTTAGTGACTTATCGAGTGAGCAAATATCAGAACTTACAGGTCTTAGCGATGCGCAAGCAAGACGCGCACAAACCCGCGATTATTCAGACCCTCTTTATTGGTATGGCAACGACGAATTACTCACAGCCTTTGTAAACGATGTTGAAGCACTCGGCTACGATATAAAAATTGGTGGGCGCTTCATTCATATTGCCAAAAATACCGATAAAAGCGCTGCACAGCAGTGGTTAGTTAAACAGTTTACCCATCATTTCAGAAAGCCTCTCACGGTCATTGCACTTGGTGATAGCGATAACGATAAGCAAATGTTAGAGCATGCAAATATCGCCATTATTATCGCCAATCCGGCGAGTAAAAAGCCGGTTAAATTGTCGCACAATAAAGCACGATACTCTCAATCGCCAGCACCGCTGGGCTGGATTGAAGAAATAACATCGTTGCCGTGCATTAGCAGTATTTTAAGTATTTCTGAGGAGCAAACATCTCATGGCTGATTTTTATCAAAATGGCATTATTACAACATTACATAATATTGCCGACAGACCAATAGAAGATCTAGAAAAAGAGCTACTTACTTTTAGCAAGCAGCGCCCAATGGGATTAATACTTCCTTCGTTATTTAGTGAACTTGAAGGCCCTGCGCTGCAAAATATAGTTAGCGAGTTGCGTGAAGTACCGTATTTGTCACAAATTACTATAGGCTTAGATAGAGCCGACGAAGCACAGTACCGCCATGCACTTGGTTTTTTTAAAGAGCTAAACCAAAACCACAAAGTATTATGGAACGACGGCCCACGCTTACAAGCACTTGATAAAGAATTACAAGAGCTAGGCGTTGCACCGCGTGAGCTTGGTAAAGGCCGTAACGTGTGGTACTGCATGGGCTATAAATTAGCAACAGCGGAAGTGGAATCTATCGCGCTGCATGATTGCGATATTTTAACCTACGACAGAAGCTTACTTGCTCGCTTAATTTACCCCGTTGCGCATCCGCGTTTTAACTATGAATTTTGTAAAGGGTTTTACCCGCGTACTGCGAATGGCAAAATTAATGGCCGTGTATCGCGCTTATTAGTAACGCCTTTGCTTCGCTCCTTTAAAACAATTTTAGGCAATACCGACTACCTTGAATATATGGACTCTTTTAGGTACCCACTTGCAGGTGAGTTTTCGTTTAGACGCGATGTTTTAAACGATATTCGCATTCCAAGTGACTGGGGCCTTGAAATAGGCGTACTGAGTGAAATGTATCGTAATTACTCCCATAACCGCTTATGCCAAGTAGATATTGCAGATAATTACGATCATAAGCACCAAGAACTTTCACTTGATGACCAAAGTGCAGGTTTGTCTAAAATGTCGATTGATATTACTAAGGCATTGTTTAGAAAGCTGGCAACTCAAGGTGTCACTTTTACCAGCGAAACAATTCGCTCACTAAAAGCAACGTACTACCGTATCGGTCTAGATTTTATTGAAACCTATCACAACGATGCGTTAATGAACGGGCTAACGCTTGATGTACACCAAGAAGAAAAAGCAGTAGAAATGTTTGCACAAAATATTATGGAAGCAGGCCAACACTTTTTAGAAAACCCAATGGAAGCGCCATTTGTACCAAGTTGGAACCGTGTTGTATCAGCAATGCCAGACGTACTTGAGCGCTTAAAAGAAGCCGTAGAACTAGATAACGAAGAATATAGTTAACCTGTACGCAGGTTAACTAGCCTATAAGTCTAAATAATAAATATTAGGGGCGCATGTGATTTCAGTTAGCGAATTATTTTTACAACGAGTAGAGCAACATCTTCATATTATTTATGAGGGTGTTGAGCTGCCTTTATCGGTTACTGAGCTTGCTCAGCAACTCATTAAAATTATATTAGGTAGCAATGCACTGCGCGACCCGACACCCCATACAAACCGATGGGATGAACAAGATATAGTATTGATTGCTTATGGCGATTCTATTATTAAACACGATGATAGTGAATTTGCCGTATCGAGCCCAATGGAGGCACCGCTTAAAACACTACACCGGTTTATAAAAGAGCAATGTGATATGCAGTTAAATGCGCTGCATATATTGCCATTTTACCCGTATAGCTCAGATGAAGGCTTTGCCGTAATGAACTACGTGCAAGTGAATGAGTCGTTAGGTGATTGGGGAGATATTCAAAACATCGCTAAAGACGTAAAGTTAATGGCAGATTTAGTTATTAACCATTGCTCAAGCAGAAGCGTATGGTTTGAGAACTTTTTAAACGATTTACACCCTGGTAAAGACTACTTTAAAACAGCCAGCTTAACGGATGATTTAAGCCAAGTTGTACGCCCGCGAACCTCATCGTTATTAAATACTGTAACAACGCCAAGCGGTGAAAAGCACGTATGGTGTACGTTTAGTCACGATCAGGTTGATTTTGACTTTGGCAATCCTGATGTACTTAAAGAGTTTGTGGGAATAATTAGGCATTATTTAGACAATGGCGTACGTTTATTTAGACTCGATGCGGTTGCATTTTTGTGGAAACAGCTTAATACAAGTTGTATTAACTTGCCGCAAACACATGAAGCCGTAAGGCTCATGCGAACGCTTATTGAGCACGCAGAGCCCAGCGTAGTTATAATTACCGAAACCAATATTCCAAACCAAGAAAACCTATCGTACTTTGGTAACGCTAACGAAGCGCACAGTATTTATAACTTTGCATTGCCGCCATTGTTGCTACACACATTACTTAGCGGCGATAGCACAGCAATTAAACATTGGATGATGAGTATGCCGCCTGCGCAAAATGGTACTGCATACTTTAACTTTATAGCCTCGCATGATGGAATAGGGCTCAGACCCATTGAAGGTTTACTACAACCCAGCGAAGTGGCCTCACTAGTAAGTACAACCATGCAGTTTGGTGGTCGTGTATCTATGCGTACCAGTAATGATGGTACACATACACCGTACGAGCTAAATATTGCTTTATTTGATGCACTGCAAGGAACGCACAATGGCCCCGATAAGTTTGGCCTTGAGCGATTTATGTGTGCTCACGCAATTATGTTTGCACTTGAAGGTATCCCAGGGCTTTATATTCATAGTTTGTTGGGTACAACTAACGATTACGACCGATTTGAAAATTCACAGCATAACCGCGCTATAAATCGTCATCGTTGGCAAGAATCAAAGCTACTGGCTGCAATTGGTGAAAAGTATAGTCATCATCATAAAGTGTTTAACGGCATAAAAAGCTTATTGGCAGTACGCAAAAAGCAGAGTGCCTTTCACCCCAATGCTACACAGTTTACGCTACATTTAGCAGGTGGGTTGTTTGGTTTTTGGAGACAAAGCATTGACAGGCGCCAAAGTATATTTTGTGTTTATAACATTAGCGATAAACCACAAACACTCACATTGGCCGACTTAAACTTAATTAACACCCAAAAGTGGTTTGATTTGGTGGCAAATAAAACGATTGAAGAAAGCCAATTAACGATAGAGCTAGAACCATACCAAAGCGTGTGGCTGAGTAATATTAAATAAGACCTATTAAAAAGGCTCGCACTGCGAGCCTTTGTTTTAACTAGGGCGTGTTGATCTTTGTGGATTGAAATTTGTTCAATCTAGGGGCGATTAAATCGCGACGCGAGGTTTGTAACCTAGTGGGCTAAGTA
>NZ_WTKY01000044.1:0-8188 GCF_011378815.1 Pseudoalteromonas sp. 31A1
CCATGGGTATTTAGCAACATCAACCTCTACTTGTGGTGAACTTTGCGATGAGGGCTCTGAGCAACCGCTTAGCAATAAGCTAAAACAAACGCTGAGGGCGCAAAGCATGCTGTGATTTTTTAAAAATGTCATTAAAACTATCCTTTTACTACATGCACTTATTTACGAGGTAATATAAATAAGTGCATTCATTAAAACTTGTGTTATTAAAATAAAGTACTCGTACTTACTCTTCTACTATTTCTGCCATTAAAACGGTTTCTGGCGTTTGCTTGTAAAGCTCACTGAGTGGGACATTGTCGAAAATATAATAAGCTGGCTGGCCATCATTTGGGTCTTGCATTAAATCAAAGCTGCCGCTTTGGGGGATATTAGTAAATTTTATTTTTACCCATGTAGAATCAAGCCTTACACTGGCTATAGATTGTACTTGTTGCCAGCTATGTTGTTTATTTATAAGTATAAGCTGCTCTTTGTCATACTTTGGCGTATTTGGATCAACCTGATACATAAATACAAAAGCAGGCTTAACCATAGTTAACGGGTTTATGTTATTTACTACCATTGCCATACTGTGCGGGGCACTCATACTAACTCCCAAATACTTGTTGTAGTTTTGCTTTGGTTTTAGGGCCTGGTATGCCGTCTATGTCGAGATCGTGCTCGTACTGAAATTCTTTTACACCAATGCGAGTTTTTTTACCCATAACACCATCAACCGTACCACAATCAAACCCCAACATATTGCACCGGCCTTGTACACCTGAAAGCGTGTCGATTGGATCTAAATTGCCTATTTGTACCGCAAAGCTTTTAGTTGGTGTGGTATCGCCTTCATTTAAGTATAAATCGACGGTACCAGTTAGGGCGTCGTTATTATTAAGTTCTACTTCGATAAGCCCATCACTTTGCAGTACGGTATCTATTGTTTGGTTACCAATATTAAGTACTACGCGTTTACCGGCTACGTCATCGCCGTCGTCGTACGATACTTGCAGGCGAAAATACTCTTTTTCGTTTTGTACAACAAAGCTGTTAATGCTGTTGGTGCGCAGCGGAATAAACTTTTCTTTTTTAGGCGGAATCGTAATTTTATCGCCCGGGTAAATTAAATTAGGGTCTGGGCGTAGGGCTTTAAACTCTGCATTGCTTGGGTGGTTGTAAAGCGCTTTAGATGTTTGGTAGCCGTATTGCTTTGCTATGCGCAATAGCGTTTCACCTTGGGCTACGGTGTGTTGTTGGGTCATTGTGTATCCTTAAACTTTGCCTACAGACCAATCTTCGCTGTCGAGTTCAAAAAAGCTGACTTTAGCGTTTTCAAAGTCGGGGCCTGATACGTTGGCATAACCGTTTTGGTCAAGCTGCCCGGTAATAATGTGGCCGTTGCGTAGGCGTATTTTGTAGCCCATGTTGGCTTGTGGCTCGCCGGCTTCGTCGAGTAGTTCTATTTCGTAGGCTAAAGTGGGTTGTTCAACTGTAAATGTGGTGGTGTCGGTTGCGCCACTGGCCGTTACCGTAACATTATAAAGACCCGGTTTTACCTCAGCGTAGTGCTGCCAAAACGAGACTTCGTCTGGGTGTTTTTTTTCTAGTTGTAGCGTTATTTGCCCACTTGTTGGCCCTTGCCACTGAATAACTACATTGCGACTGTTACTGCATGAGCCTTCTATATTGAGTTTCCAACCACTGGGTACTGTTAAGCTTGTGCCTGCTTTAGCAGGTTTACGCTCGCTATAGCCTAAGTTGTAATCGTAAATTAAATTGGCATTTTTATAGCCGGTATATTGCTGTGCTAATTGCTCTACGGTTTCAGCGGCGCTAAGTACGTGGGTTGTAAAATTTTGCCTAACAGTGTGAGACGCTTTTAGTAGCATTGTGCTGTTTAGCTCTGGCTTATAAATGCGTACAGCGGGCGCATGTTGTTGTATAGGTTGCACCGCTTTTTTAGGTTTTTGGTTATAACTTTGCTGATTTATAAATTGCGGACTATTTTGCGCAGCTGATTGGCTGTTTATAAATGCAGAAGTGCTTGGCGTCATTACTGTGTTATTTATAAAAGTATTGTTTTGCAACGCTGTTTGCGATGATGTAACTGAACCATTATTAACCGCGCCCGAGTACTTTGTTGGTGCTTGAGTTTGTTTTGGGTAAACAGCTAGGCGTGTACTAGCTTGCTTAAACAGAGAATATGGTACCTTTTTCCACTCTTTGTCTTTAGCCCAATATTGGCACCGAGTGTCGTCGCGTAATCGCGCAGCTTGGTGTTTATCTAGCGCACCAAACAGGTTGTCTTGCAGTTGCCTTTGCAACACTTTAGGAAGTTTGCAAAGCTGAGCACGACTTAAATAAGAGAATGTAACCACAGGCTCTGAATTTTCAGGCTCATTATGTGGTTGTTCAAATAGTGGGGGGTAATTTAAGTTCACCGGATCCTTGGTGAGCATTTGCATCCTCGCTTTCTCTTAATAAGAGACTTATTTATTATTTAGTTACGGCTAAAAGGTATGCCGTTATTATAGTGCGTTAATATAAAGAAATAGGCACAAAAAATCTACAATGAATTTTTAAATTTGCTAACTTTGTTCAGTGTTTTCTCTTACGTAATGCCCGGCTCCACGAGTAATATAACGCAGCTGCCAAATAACGCGCTCAATCAATTCGTCGCGTTGCAATCCTTCTATATCGAGCGCCTCTGCACCCGCATTAAATACGAGCGTTACCATAGATTCCGCCTGAATATAGGCATGCATAGCGTTGCACTTAGTTTCGCTTTCTAGATAGTGAGCCAACTCTAAAATAAAATGTTTTACCTCGCGGGCTACAGCGGCTCTAAATGCTTTAGAAGTCCCAGAGCGTTCACGTAGTAATAACCTAAATTGATTGCTTGAGTTATCAATAAATTCCATAAACGTAACAACCGAGGTATTTATAACACTGCCGCCATCGTTTGCTATTCGTCTACGTGCTTGACGCATAAGTTGGCGAAGGGTTAAACCTGCTTCGTCTACCATGGTTAAACCGAGTTCATCCATGTCTTTAAAATGACGATAAAAAGAAGTTGGGGCAATACCGGCTTCTCGTGCTACTTCGCGTAAACTTAAATTCGAAAAACTATGATCAGCACTCAGCTGATTAAATGCCGCTTGAATTAACGCCTGTCGTGTTTTTTGTTTCTGTTGCGCTCTAACACCCGACATCAACAGCTCCCTGAATTATTTTATATGAATATTTAGTGATATTAGCTCAATTGTACAGTCTAATACTTGACGACGAGAGTTTGAAATACTATTTTAGCTTACAGTTGTACGCTGAGATTGAGAATTATGAATAAACCACCGATTATTTGGACAAACGTCCTATTTTTTAGCCTAACCTTTTTGGCGGCTGCCACACTTGTACCTTGGTACGCCATTAGCTACGGATTTACCAGCGCGCATTGGATTGCTTTTGTTGGCTGCATGTTTTATGCAGGCTTATCAATTACTGCTGGCTACCATCGATTATGGGCACATAAAACCTATAACGCACACCCTGCTGTTGAATTTATTTTTGCGCTTGGCGGTGCTTTTGCACTACAAAACAGTGCTTTGCATTGGAGTAGCGATCACCGTATACATCACGGTCAAGTTGACGACCCAATAAAAGACCCTTACGCGGCTACCAATGGTTTTTGGTATAGCCATATCGGCTGGATGTTACGTGACTACCAAGGCGATAGCTACAACGACTATAGTAATTGTCGTGATTTACAACGAAATAAAGTCGTTATGTGGCAACATAAGCACTACTTAAAACTAGCTGTTGCTATGAACGTAGGTTTGCCTCTTGCACTTGGTTTATTAGTTGGTGATGTGTGGGGTATGTTAATTCTTGCAGGTTTACTACGCTTAGTACTAAGCCAACACTTTACCTTTTTTATAAATTCGGTTGCACATATTTGGGGCTCTCGCCCATACACCGAAAAAAATACGGCACGCGATAACGGCTTTTTAGCGTTATTTACATACGGTGAGGGGTATCACAACTTCCACCATATTTTTGCAAGCGACTACCGTAACGGTATTAAATGGTTTCATTACGATCCAACAAAATGGATGATCCGCTCTTTAGCAGCTGTTGGTTTAGCCAATAAACTAAAGCGTACACCTGTTGAACGTATCGAAAAAGCAAAGGCCGAAACGCTAATGAGTAAAACGCAAACGCGTCTTGCAAAATTGCCTTTAGCACAAGATAAGATTACATTATTACAACAAGAGTACGATTTATTGCTGAAAAAACTGCAAAATTATTGTTCACTACAAAAACAAGTGTTAGAAGTTAAAAAAAATAACATGGCAAAGCAGTGTGAACGCTCAGCATTAATGGCACAATACCATGAGTTGGAAGCCGCCTGGGAAAATCAAAAACAGGCATGGCTAGCACTTAATGCGAGGTTATTAAAAGCCTCTTTTAATTAATTTAGGAGTGGCTGTGGCCAAACAACCAGAACAAAAAAAAGTACCCGTGACATACCAATATGATGCAATAATTATTGGCACGGGTCCTGGCGGTGAAGGTACCGCCATGAACCTTTCAAAAAATGACAAAAAAGTAGCGGTTATTGAACGCCAAGAAGCCGTTGGTGGTGGTTGTGTTCATTGGGGAACAATTCCTTCAAAAGCGCTTCGCCACTCTGTTAGCCGTTATATTGAATACAAAGCAAACCCGTTATTTAATATTGGCGAGCGCCCTAGTCGCTTAACATTTCCTGATATTTTACGTCATGCCAGTTCTGTTATTTCTAAACAATCTAATTTACGTAGCAGCTTTTACGATCGCAACCGCATTCATATGTTTCAAGGTGATGCGAGCTTTGTAGATAAGCACACAATTGAAGTAAAAAGAAATGATGGTTCAACCGAGCGACTGACCGCTAAAACGATTGTTATAGCAACGGGCTCACGCCCTTATCGCCCACCAGAAGTCGATTTTACGCATTCTCGTATTTATGAGAGCGACACTATTTTAGGTCTTAAACACGATCCTCATCGCGTACTTATATACGGCGCTGGTGTAATTGGTTGTGAGTACGCTTCTATATTTAAAGGTTTAGGCGCTAAAGTTGATTTAGTTAATACACGCGACCGACTACTTGCTTTTATGGATGCTGAAATATCTGATGCGCTTAGTTATCACTTTTGGAACAGCGGTATTGTTATTCGTCATAATGAAGAGTTTGACCGAATAGAGACGCGTGACGACTGCGTTATTATGCATTTAAAATCAGGCAAACGCGTAAAAGCTGACTGTATTTTATTTGCTAATGGCCGTACTGGTAACACTGATACGCTAAACCTTGAAGCCATTGGTTTAAAAGCCGACAGCCGTGGTCAGCTAAAAGTGAACGAAACATACCAAACAGAAATTGATAACGTTTATGCTGTTGGTGATGTAATTGGCTACCCAAGCCTTGCAAGTGCTGCGTTTGACCAAGGTCGTATAGCTGCTGACGCCATTGCGTGTGGTAACTGTGATGACCGCCTGATTATCGATATTCCGGCTGGTATTTATACCATTCCAGAAATGAGCTCAGTAGGTAAAACAGAGCAAGAACTTACAGCCGCTAAAGTACCGTATGAAGTTGGCCGTGCACAGTTTAAGCATTTGGCTCGCGCGCAAATTGCTGGTACTGAAGTAGGTAGTTTAAAAATATTATTCCACACTGAAACCAAAGAAGTACTTGGCGTACATTGTTTTGGCGAGCGTGCCTCTGAAATTGTTCACATTGGCCAAGCCATTATGGAGCAAAAAAATGGTGGCAATAATATCGACTACTTTGTAAATACCACATTTAACTACCCAACCATGGCTGAAGCCTACCGTGTTGCGGCATTAAATGGTTTAAATCGCTTATTTAAATAAGTAGTTTTAAAAACCTTTATAAATAGGTAACAAAAAACCCGCAACTTAGCGGGTTTTTTACTTTTAAACAGTTTTAAAGTTTATTTAAGTAGCTATTACTTATGGTACTTAGCACTTAGCTCATGTACTGCATTAATGAATACACCAGCATTTTCAGGGTCTACATCTGGTGTAATACCGTGGCCTAAGTTAAACACGTGGCCATTGCCTGTACCGAAGTCTTCTAAAATAGTGCCTACTTCTTGGCGAATACGCTCTGGTGTACCGTGTAACATAGATGGGTCCATATTACCTTGTAGAGCTACTTTATCACCCACACGGCGCTTAGCGTCGCTAATATTAATAGTCCAATCAAGACCAATTGCATCACAACCAGTTGCTGCAATAGCTTCAATCCATTGACCACCATTTTTAGTGAACAAAGTAACCGGTACTTTACGACCATCGTATTCACGAATTAAGCCATCTACAATTTTATGCATATATTGCAGTGAAAATTCGTTGTAATCGCGCGGGCTTAATACACCACCCCATGAGTCAAATACCATTAGCGATTGCGCGCCAGCTTTAATTTGAGCATTTAAATAATCAATAACTGAGTCAGCTAACTTATCGAGTAATAAATGAAGTGTTTGCGGCTCTGCAAACGCCATTTTTTTGATTTTACCAAATACTTTGCTGCTACCGCCTTCAACCATATAAGTTGCTAGCGTCCAAGGTGAACCAGAAAAACCAATAAGCGGTACTTCACCTTTAAGTTCACGACGAATAGTGCTTACTGCGTTCATTACGTAGCCAAGCTCGTCTGTAGGGTCTAACTTTGGAATTTTTTTAACATCAGCAAGTGATGAAATAGGACGTTCAAACTTAGGGCCTTCGCCAGTTTCAAAGTAAAGACCTAAACCCATCGCATCTGGAATCGTTAAAATATCACTAAATAATATAGCGGCATCTAACGGGTAGCGACGTAATGGCTGCAGTGTTACTTCACATGCAAGCTCAGCATTACGGCACAGGCTCATAAAATCGCCCGCTTGTGCACGTGTAGCGCGATACTCTGGTAAATAGCGTCCTGCTTGGCGCATCATCCATACCGGAGTTACATCAACAGGTTGTTTTGCAAGTGCACGTAAATAACGGTCGTTTTTTAATTCGCTCATGGCGTAAATGATCCTAAGACTTGTATAAATTGTGCAAGATTGTACCACCATATTCTCCGACCCTCTATTGCTTAGGGACGAAAACAGCTTTACCTAGAGGCAGATCAATATAATGGCGTGCTTTAATCCATTTTGACTATAAAACAAGCAAAAAAGAATAACATTTAAAACTTTTTATTAATATGTTTGCAACATTACAAAAACCTTGTTATTGTTTGTCCCGCGTTAACAAAAACAATAATAAAAATCTTAAAACAATAAAAATAAATGTTTTAAAATAATAACAATAAAAATCATCTCATAAAAATAAGAAAGCTTGTTATAACAAGTCACTGAAAGAAATTAGACCACCGTAACTGGTGGTTTTTTCTTGCCTAAAATAAAATCTCTCGCCTTAGATTATATAAAAAGGTACACCCCTCAAAGTAGCTCAACTTTACTTGTTGATATACTCGCAAATTAAATATATCTTGATGTACATAAACTTATTATATTCTAATTGAAAGACCAACCCAGCTAGGAGAACAGTTATGCTGACGCGTGTAGAAAAAGCTCAACAAAAATGGGGTGGTAGCCACACAGTAATTGATAAATGGCTAAACGAACGCCAAGACCTTATTGTACTTTATTGCAAAATTGCAGGTTTTACGCCGTACGAAAAACAAGATCAAGCATTGCCAGAGCCAAAACTAATTGAATCATTTTGCCAACTTTTAATGGATTACCTATCTGCGGGCCATTTTGAAGTGTATGACGATATAGCAAAAGCATGTGAAAAAAAGGGCTTACAGAGCCAAGAGCTTGCAAACTCTATTTACCCGCGTATTTCCAGTACAACCGACATAGCGTTAGATTTTAATGATAAGTACGCTGAAGTAGACAAAGAAGACTTGTTAAAGGGTTTTGATGATGACTTGTCTGTTATTGGTGAGGCATTAGAAGCACGCTTTGCACTTGAAGATGAGCTTATTGATAACTTGTTTTCTAATCACGCAAACTAATATGTTATTTACGCATATTAAAAAAGGGACCTAAGGTTAATGCCAGTCAGTTAAGCTGACTGGCATTTTTCTTTTTATGGGGATACTTAGATGGTTTTGGCTTAACCCATCGGGGATATCTTCTAT
>NZ_WTKY01000045.1:0-6277 GCF_011378815.1 Pseudoalteromonas sp. 31A1
AGATAAGGAAAGGTAAGTTTTTAACATAAAAAGTAGATTTTATGGCACAGTTTAGCTTGCACAATTAGAGTGGCTGTCTAGTTTAATTCCGAACCCACAGTACAGGTTGCTTTTTCCATCGCACAATGGTCATGGCAGTATATTGTGAGCCTCGGCGGACTTTACAAAGATGATCCACGACAAAAAAGTGTTAACGCTAAAGCACCTACGTATGTTGAAGACCAAGGGTTAGCTGATTCATTGCGAAACGCTCGCTGCCAACAGATTAATTTAGCCGCAGCAGAGAGTGAAGGCCAAATTACAATCCATGACCCAGGTGGGATTGCGCTTTCTTTATTAAATAAATGCCAAATGATTTTCTTGCAATTACAGATTGAGAATAAAAAGCTAACAGATAAAAAGCACTATGATTCTGGTGTTCTTGCATATCAAGCAATGCTAAATGATGAATTACATCAACTATCAGAAAAAAATCCAATCTATTACCCTTCAAAGTATGCAATGCCGAAGCTTAACTATATAGATAAAAGCTCGGGTGCAGGATTTTTACGTAGTGGAGCAAAACACTTAGATAAAGATTATTTAGAAAGCTACCTTTCAAGTGACAAATTAGAACAACTACTTAAAGAGTTGCCTATTGCACAAAAAGAGTTTGTTGATTTTTTACAAGACTTAAATAACGATTCGGCTTTAACGTCTAAGCAAAGTGATTATATTGGTTTAGCTCCAGTAATGAATGACTGGGTAGCTCTTGAAAATGTAGACTACTTATTTGGCTTTAACTTTATCACTAATGTATTAAATATATTGAGTATCGACGATGTTTCAACTGGTGTATTTAGGCCTTGGAAAGAAAAGTTACCTGCTGAAAACGAGCGTAAAAATAATATAAATAAAGCCACAAGCGCAATTGAAAGCTTTTTAAAAAACACGTTTGAGAAAGGCAACTGGCTATCTGAGTGTTTTATGATCCCTGAAGGACACTTTGATATAAGTATCCCCGGTAGTGTTGTTTTAAAAACCTTACCAAAAGAAAAGAATAACGGTGAAGCTAAATTTAGATTTGAAGAGTTTAAGCGCATTCATGAAAAGTTGATCGAAGAAAAGCAAGAGCAAGAACTCCTGCTTGCAAATAAAGGTTTAAAAGAGTTTTTTGGTAAAGCTAAAGATGCGGTGGGCTATTTAACTGCCGCCTGGGGGCGAGTTGCGAGTCAATATCAAAATGGCGTTTTAAAACCGCATACTCTAAAAATTAGAAATTTGATGGTCTCTTATAACAAAGCACTTGGTATTAGTGACTTTGCAGATATACATATAAAACAGGCTGGGGCTGTGCTAGGCGATAACCCATCAGTAATTGGCATTACCAATTATAAACGCACGCAAAACAATAGGCAGCAAAGGCGTGCAATGCTACGTGAAAGTGTGAAAAATCCGCCACCCAATGCAGTAACTATCTACGATAGTAAAGAAAATGTAATTGCCTCTGAAGACCCTAAATCATTCGGAAGTAATAAAGGCTATTTTAATCCAGAAAATTGGATTGATTACAATGACTTAATCGGTAGGTATGATTCGATCGAGGGTGAGTTAGTTGTAGTACCTAAAGCGCATCGGTATGCAAAAGCATATGATAATCCTGACTTTAAGCTAGGCGCAGTTGATACAGTTAAGCTCAAAGGTATAAGAGTATTAGAGCACAACTTACCAATGGTGATGTTAGCGTTTGAGATGTTTAATGCTAACGAGATGATTAAAAGGTTTAAGGCAGGGGATAAAGTTACAAGTAAAGTTAAATTAGAAGTTATTAATCTAGTTTATAGTTTAGCTACTTTATCTCTTGAAGTAGCTTCTTTTAGGCTTGCATCAATAAATAATTTATTAAAACTATCTGTTAGGGTGTTTAGTCGAACTGTGCTGCTTTCCAGGCTATTGGGTTCAATAGGGTTAGTAATTACAGTTTTTCTATGTGGGTTAGACACATATACATCAGTCAAAAAGAACGATTTGGACGCTGCATTTTTTCATGTTTTGAGTGGTGTTGTAGCCGTCGCAGGTTTTATTTATCTAGGAGCAGCATTGTTAACCACACCTTTAGGTTGGGCAATAATCGCTATCGGTCTGCTCATTGCAATCATAGCTATTTTGGTAACGGATAATGAATTAGAAACTTGGACTAAAAATGGTCCCTTTGCTAAAGATATTGATGACCGCTGTACTGGTAGTTATAATAAATGGCGCACTCAACCAAAAGAGTGTTATGCCGCATTGGTAGGCACATTGATGAACCCAAATATTACATTAGGGGTCAAAAAGCTAACTAGTTCCCATTGCCAATTAACCATTGATATAGACACACCAAACTTTGCGTTAGGGCAATCAGAGGTGTTTGTTCAAGTTTACCAAATTGAAGATGAGGGCATTTTGCATTTTGAAAATGAATTTCGTCACGACCATAAAAATTGGCAAATAATCCAAAAAGAAAATACTGAATCAGGGATTATAAATGGGTTTCAATATATTGTCCCGATTTTATCAATGTGGCCATTAAACTTTGACGTTGATTGGCAAGTAAAAGTGCAGTATCGGTTAGATAAAAATGTGACCTTGCCTTATGTGGACATTGACGAGCGCAGTGACTGGAAAACCGGCGAAATACCAGACAAAGCATGGATAATAAAGGAAATAAAATATGCTTGAAGAGTATGCTGAAACTGTTTACAGAGGCAAGCAAGATACAAAGTATAGAGATGGAATAGCGACTGATGAGCGTGACTCTATGTATTGCCGTTACCAAAGTAAGCAAGCGTTATTTCCTAGAGGTGATGTGTTTGGGCACTGCTTTGATAACTCTCAAAGATTAGAATATAAATTGAATATAAGTGGTGCAGCAAACCAGCATCGAAGTATTCTTAGTCAAAATGAGAGCCGATTGGAATTACCTTTGGCTTCTAACCCTGTAAGTCTCATAGACACTTTAACTTTCGCTTGGGGGATATTCCACATATCAATACTGTTTCTTTTGCTAGCTTTTCCTATTACTAGTTTTTTGCTTGGAGATATTGCTGAAGCATTTGATAGTTACACTGTGTTGTTATCTGTTTGGTGTTTTTCAAAAATTTCAAACTGGGTAATATGGCCATATTTTAGATCTAATTTTAAATTAGCAGTTATTTTCGAACGTAAAACAGGTGTAGTTAAAGTACCCAAAAGCGATGCAAAGAGCTTTGCTTATTTAAGCTTTGAAGAATTTAATGCTCACTACAAAGCTACACATAATCCCAAAAGTGGATTTCCACATAGAGGGCTTACGCTTCTTCATTATAAAGAAGATCAGCGTTATGATGTTGCTTACAACAATGAGATAGCTTGCAGTTTTCAACATTGGGAATTATTACAAAACTTTATGGATGTTACTCAGCCATTAGCAGACATCCCACAATTTGAATATTACCGAGAGTTTGATAAAACCACTGCTGAATTTGATAAAGCCAATGGTCGCCCTAAGTACTTTTGGTATCGCGTTGATAAGTCATTTTTAAAGAAAATGAATCAAGCTGATGATGAGCTTAGAAAAGAATTTAATGATGAAGAGCAGCTTGATAACTTATTGGCGGGAAAACCTATTAAAAAGCTAACACCGCCAGATATTTTTAAATTTCCATGGAAATACACAGATAACATTAAGCCCGAGAGTGAAATTAAGTTTGGGAAAACCTTGTGGCAGAAATTCACTTCATTTTTGATGGTTGATTTGTAAGCTGTTGAAAAAATTAAATACAGCTTTCTATTTTTCATGAAGAACCAGGGTTTTAAATCGGTTAACTAACCGTAGTTCTTTAACAATCATAAAAGGAAGTTAAACCTAGGCAGCATTAGTGCTGCCTAGGTTATTTAGTGAAAAAGCGAATTAACAAGACACTCATCCTAAATTTTGCACTTTTCGAAAACAAAAATAAACTAGACACCCAACCTAATTTTTTGCAGTTTGGCCTTGCACAATTAGAGTGGCTGTCTAGTTTAATTTACAATTATTGCTATATTAGTCACAGATAATGAGCTAGAAACTTGGACTAAAAATGGCCCATTTGCAAAAGACGTAGATGACCGTTGTACTGGTAGTTATAAAAAATGGCACACTCAACCAAAAGAGTGCTATGCCGCATTGGTAGGCATATTGATGAACCCAAGTGTTCAGCTAGGGGTCAAAAAGCTAACTAGTTCCCATTGCCAATTAACGATAGATATAGACACGCCAAATTTTGCTCTAGGGCAATCAGAGTTATTTGTTCAAGTTTACCAAATTGAAGATGAGGGAATTTTGCATTTTGAGCAGGAGTTTCGTCATGGCCATAAAAATTGGCAGGTTATCCAAAAAGAAAACACTGAATCAGGGGCTATTACTGGGTTTAAATATACCATACCAGTATTATCAATGTGGCCATTAAACTTTGAGGTTGATTGGAAAGTAAAAGTGCAGTATCGGTTAGATAAAAATGTGACCTTGCCTTATGTGGATGTTGATGAGCGCAATGATTGGGAAGATGGAGAAATACCAGACAAGGCCTGGACAATAAAGGAAATCGAATATGCTTGAACAATATGCTGACACAGCTTACAGAGGTAAGCAAGATGAAAAGTTTAGAAATGAAATATCAGTTGATGAGCGCGATTCAATGTATTGCCGTTATCAAAGCAAGCAAGCTATTTACCCTAGGGAGGATCTAATCGGGTATTGCTTTGATAACAGTCAGAAGAGTTATTATAAAGGGAATATTAATGGTCAAACGGACTATGATCGTTCAATTTTAACAAAAGGAAAGAATAAGTTGACCTTGGCATTAATTTCAAATGCTACAAATATGATTGGTTTGATAAACTTTACCTGGGCTATGCTACATTTATTCTTTGTTTTTTTTATGTTTATTCTACCGTTATTTTCCCTTGCTTTGGGAGCATATGATCTTGCATTTGATTTTTTTATCATTCTTTCATGTTGCTGGGGGGGATCTAAGTTAATTAGCTTGCTAATTTGGCCATTTTTTCGTTTCAAATTTAATCTAGCCACAATTTTTAATCGGAAAACGGGTATGGTTGAAATACCTACTAAAGATGCAAAAAGTTTTGATACACTCCCTTTTGAAGAGTTCAATGCTCACTATAAAGTAGCCCATAATCCTAAAAGCGGTTTTGCTAACAGAGGCTTTACATTACTGCATTATAAGAAAAACATCCGTTATGAGCAGACTTATAGTAACCAAATAGCCTGCGCTT
Organism: Pseudoalteromonas sp. 31A1; assembly: GCF_011378815.1. NCBI lineage: Bacteria > Pseudomonadati > Pseudomonadota > Gammaproteobacteria > Alteromonadales > Pseudoalteromonadaceae > Pseudoalteromonas > Pseudoalteromonas sp. 31A1. Next base: position 5,275 of record NZ_WTKY01000045.1, read on the forward strand.
TTTTACATTGGGAGTTATTACAAAACTTTATGGATGTTACCCAACCTTTGGCTGATATCCCGCAATTTGAATATTATCGTGAGTTTGATAAAACCACTGCTGAATTTGATAAAGCCAATGGTCGCCCTAAGTACTTTTGGTATCGTGTTGATAAGTCATTTTTAAAAGAAATGTTTAAAGTGGATGACGAGCTTAGAAAAGAATTTAATGATGAAGAGCAGCTTGATAACTTATTGATGGGAAAACCTATTAAAAAGCTAACACCGCCAGATATTTTTAAACTTCCATGGAAATACGCAGTTAACATCAAGCCTGAGAGTGAAATTAAGTTCGGGAAAACGTTGTGGCAAAAATTCACTTCATTTTTGATGGTTGATTTGTAAGCGAATTAACAAGATAAGCGAATTAACAAGAAAGCGAATTAACAAGACACTCATCCTAAATTTTGCACTTTTCGAAGTTAGAGGCTAGCCTTTGTTTAGTGCAAAAAACAAGCAGGGTGTCACATGGCTATTGCAAGAAAGCGTCAAGTAAGTTTGGTTGATACAAAATATTATCATTGTATTTCACGGTGTGTTCGTCGAGCCTTTCTGTGTGGTGAAGACCACTTTACGGGGAAGTCTTACGAACATCGACGAGGCTGGGTTGAAGATAAGCTACTTGAATTAGCGAAGGTATTTTGTATTGATGTGTGTGCTTATGCTGTCATGAGTAACCACACGCACTTGGTGTTGTATGTTGACGATAAAAAAGCCAATCGGCTGAATGATAAAGCGATTGTTATTCGGTGGCACAAGCTTTGTAAAGGTACGTTGATTACACAAAAATACATCCAGGGCGAAAAGTTAAGCAAAATAGAACTTATATTTTTTAATCAAACAGTAAAGCAATACCGAGAGCGCTTATCAAGTATCAGCTGGTTTATGCGCTTATTAAATGAAGGTATTGCGCGCAGAGCGAACAAAGAAGATAACTGCACAGGACGGTTCTGGGAGGGACGCTT
>NZ_WTKY01000046.1:0-5514 GCF_011378815.1 Pseudoalteromonas sp. 31A1
AGAAAACGGCCCAAAAGTAGGACCGTTCGAATTTCAAAAACTCGGTACACCATTAAGTCAAAACATGCTTAACTGAATGGTGTTAGCTATTTTAGCGGCTTTTGAGTTTAATTATTTACAATTAACGCTTGGAAAATACCAGAGAGTCGTCATTTGCATCAATAACGATCACGCAACCTGGTAAGTAGTCTCCATTGAGTAACTTTTGTGCCAGCGGGTTTTCAATCGTTTGTTGAATAGCACGCTTAAGCGGACGTGCACCGTACACAGGATCAAACCCACTTTCTGCAATTCGCTCAAGAGCAGCATCGCTTATTTCAAGCAGATATCCCATCTCAGTTAAACGCTCACGTAATTTCATTAACTGAATATCAGCTATTTCTTTTATATGCTCGTTTGCTAACGGGTGGAACACGACAGTCTCGTCTATACGGTTAATAAATTCAGGCCTAAACTCATTAATTAATACTTCCATTACTTTAGCTTTAAGGGTCGTGTAATCATTATTACCCGCTTGCTCTTGGATAATATCTGAGCCTAGATTTGAGGTCATGATAATAACGGTATTTTTAAAATCAACGGTTCTACCCTGCCCGTCAGTTAATCGGCCATCATCTAATACTTGCAGTAAAATATTAAACACATCAGGATGCGCCTTTTCTATTTCATCAAGCAATATCACTGAGTAAGGTTTACGACGAACAGCTTCTGTTAAATAACCGCCCTCTTCGTAACCCACGTAACCTGGAGGAGCCCCTACTAGACGTGCGACTGAATGTTTTTCCATAAACTCAGACATGTCGATACGCACCATGGCATCTTCGGTATCAAACATAAAACCAGCCAGTGCTTTTGTCAGCTCGGTTTTACCCACACCAGTTGGACCTAAAAATAAGAAAGAACCAATAGGACGATTAGGATCTGCAAGCCCGGCACGTGAGCGTCGTATTGCGTTAGAAACAGCAACAACCGCTTCATCTTGCCCTATTACTTTACTGTGTAACTTATCTTCCATTTGCAGCAGCTTTTCACGCTCACCTTGTAGCATTCTTGCAACAGGAATTCCTGTCCAGCGAGACAGTATTTCAGCAATTTCATCCTCACCTACTTGGTTTTTAAGCAGGGTCATTTCTTGCATTTCGGCTTGTGAGGCTAAATCAAGTTTTCGTTCAAGTTCTGGAATTCGCCCATATTGCAGCTCTGACATACGCTGTAAATCACTTGCTCTTCGCGCTACATCTAAATCTAATCTTGCTTGTTCAAGCTCGGCTTTAATTACTTGCGTGCCTTGAAGTGATGCTTTTTCAGCATTCCATATCTCGTCTAGCTCACGATATTGCCCATCAAGGTCGGTGATCAACTCTTGCATTTCAGCTCGGCGTTTTTGACTTGCTTCGTCTTTTTCTTTCGCTAGCGCATTATCTTCTAACTTTAGCTGGATGATACGGCGTTCAAGCTTGTCTAACGATTCTGGTTTGGAGTCAATTTGTAATCGAATTGAAGAACCCGCTTCATCTATTAAATCAATCGCTTTATCGGGTAACTGACGGTCACTAATGTAACGATGAGATAACTGCGCCGCAGCAACAATCGCGGGGTCAGTAATTTCTACTGAATGATGTAACTCATATCGCTCTTTTAAGCCACGTAATATTGCAATGGTATCTTCAACAGATGGCTCTTCAATAAGTACCTTTTGGAATCGACGCTCAAGAGCTGCGTCTTTTTCTATATATTTACGGTATTCATCAAGCGTGGTTGCGCCAACACAGTGTAATTCACCGCGTGCTAATGCTGGCTTTAACATATTGCCTGCATCCATGGCACCGTCACTTTTTCCTGCACCTACAATAGTATGTATTTCATCAATAAATAAAATGACTTGGCCTTCTTCTTTAGCCAATTCGTTTAATACTGATTTTAAACGTTCTTCAAATTCGCCACGGTATTTAGCACCTGCAACTAACGCCCCTAAATCAAGTGATAGTACGCGTTTATTTTTTAATCCTTCAGGTACTTCACCATTAATAATACGCTGTGCTAACCCCTCGGCAATTGCTGTTTTACCAACACCTGGTTCACCGATTAATACAGGGTTATTTTTAGTGCGGCGTTGTAGTACCTGAATCGTGCGGCGAATTTCGTCATCGCGACCAATAACGGGGTCAAGCTTACCTTGCTCTGCTCGCTCAGTTAGATCAATCGTGAATTTTTCAAGCGCTTGACGTGTTTCTTCGGCATTTGGGTCATCAACTTTTTGACCGCCGCGAATCGCTTTAATTGCAGTTTCAATTTTAGTCGAGGTAATATTTAACGACCTAAATATATCGCCAAGTGGACCTTTATCATCGCATGCCGCCAGTACAAATAATTCACTTGAAATATATTTGTCTTTGCGTTTTTGCGCGTACTTATCACATAGATTAATAAGTGATGCCATATTGTTTGATAGCTGGACGTCGCCACCTACACCTTCTACTTTAAATAATTTTTCTATTTCTTGTGAAAGCTTGGTGTTGAGTTCGTCAGCGCTGACACCCGTTTGTGCAAATAATGCACGTACACTAGAGCCACTTTGCTTTAGCAATGAATACATTAAATGTACGGGTTCAATAAATTGATGATCGCGACCAAGGGCTAGCGATTGCGCATCAGAAAGCGCAGATTGAAATTTACTTGTAAATCTATCTAAACGCATGGTGTTACCTATTAAATAATCTAATTGCTTAATTAATGGGTATGTTTAGGTATTTGTTCAAGGTGTAGGGGGAAATATAATGATTAAAGATGTGAATTACTTGCGCCAGATCAAACTAGCCATACGTCCAGTTTGTCCATCTCGTCGATAAGAAAAAAATAAGTCACTTTGAGAGACTGTGCAGTAGTCGCCACCCGTAATATTTTTAACGCCTTGCTGGGTAAGTAAAGTACGCGCAATACCATAGATATCAGCAAGATATTTACCATTAGTTTGTAGTGTAAATGCTTGAATAAATAAAGGGGACCTTTTTTGAAATAACTCAAACACTTCAGCCCCAACCTCAAATCGAGTTGGCCCAATTGCAGGCCCTAGCCACGCATTTATATTTTCACACTTTGAGCTAAAACATTCCAAAGTATTTTTAATAATTCCCTGCTCAAGCCCTCGCCAGCCGCCATGTATAGCTGCAACTTCCTTTTCATCATCACTCACTAATAAAATAGGTAAACAATCGGCGGTCATTATAGCCAAAGGCTGATTTAATAACTGAGTATAAAGCGCATCAGCATCGTGTAACTCATCAAAATCAAAATATTCATCAACAATAACAACATTAGAGCTATGAATTTGATTTAGCCACACGGCAGGTTTAGGTAGGAGATTTGTTAATAATGAGCGGTTTTTTGATACATGATTTTGATTATCACCAACATGGAATCCCAAATTAAAACTTTTAAATGGGATTTTTGAAACACCACCTCCACAAGTAGTACTTAACGTTCCTACTTTATGAAGGTTTTGCCATGTCGCTGACAATAAGTGCATTATCTATCGATATCAGGATTAGCTTTGGTATCTTCACGTAATGCGAGTGTCATAGCAACCATATCGTCTGGGATAGGTGCTTGCCATGTCATCATTTCACCCGTAATTGGATGCGCAATACTCAATTTTACAGCATGTAGTGCTTGGCGTCTAAAGCTACGAAGTAACTCAAATAACTCAGGTGTTGCACCTTTAGGTGGACGCGGACGGCCGCCATAAGATTGATCGCCAATTAGCGGATGATTTAAATGTGCCATGTGCACGCGAATTTGATGCGTACGACCTGTTTCTAAGCGCAGGCGTAAACGAGTATGAGCACGGAATTTTTCAGCAACACGGTAATGTGTAATTGCCGCTTTACCCAGTTCATGTACTGCCATATGCGTACGCTGAGTCGGATGGCGGCCAATTGCTTTTTCAACCATACCACCTGCGGTCATAGTACCATTACACAGTGCTTCATATTCACGCGTAAAGTTTTCACGCTTTTGCAGCGCTGTCACTAAATGCGTTTGTGCTGGAATCGTTTTAGCTACAACCATTAAACCGGTCGTGTCTTTATCTAAACGATGCACAATACCCGCGCGTGGTACGTTAATTATTTCAGGGTAGTAATGTAGTAATGCGTTTAGCACTGTTCCATTAGGATTACCCGCACCGGGGTGAACCACTAGGCCCATTGGTTTATTAATTACCAAAATATCATCGTCTTCATAAACAATGTTTAATTTGATATCTTGTGCTTCGTATTCGCGTGGTGCTTCAATTGTTGTTTCAACACTTACAACTTCACCACCTAGTAGCTTTTCGCGTGGAGTGTTGAAAATTTCACCGTCTACGGTGATTTTATCATCCAATATCCACGTTTTTATACGAGAACGTGAATAATCAGGGAACAATTGTGCTAATACTTGGTCTAGACGTTTACCACCTAATTCGGTTGGAACGTCGGCTTGAAGAGAAATTTGCTCTGACATTAGTAACTTTACCCAATTTACCAGTGCAAGCTTTGCTCGACTGGGTTAGAATCGCTTTTAATAAAAGCATAATATAATACGCATAGTTTACTCGGTTTTACCGACTTGGCCTAGCCGAAGACATCGAAGGTAACAAATAAAATGATAAATAAAATAGGGAAACGTGCATTTGCCATTGTTTTTTCAGTTTCTGTACTTAGTTTAGGCGCTTGTTCGTCTGCTCCAGACCAAGAAGACATTCAACGTGTACCGAATAAGTCTGCACACGCTTTATATGAAGATGCAAAAGAAACACTAGATTCTGGTTTATATGCTCGCGCAATTGAACTTTTGAGTGCAATAGATTCTCGCTACCCGTTTGGCCCATTCTCTAAACAAGTACAAATGGACTTAGTGTATGCACATTACCAATCAGGTAATACTGAGCAAGCACTTGCAACCATTGACCGCTTTATTCGCTTAAATCCAAACCATAAAGACCTAGATTACATGTATTACATGCGTGGTTTAGTAAACATTAAAGCAGATAAAAATGCGTTCCAAGAGTACTTTGGTGTAGATAGAGCTGATAGAGATGCAAACCGTACACGTGTTGCATTTACCGATTTATCGACACTAGTAAAACGCTTTCCGAAAAGTGATTACGCGCCTGAAGCTAAGCGTCGTTTAGTATGGCTTTTAAATCGTATGGCACGTTATGAATTAAAAGTAGCCACTTACTATTATGAGCGTGAAGCTTATTTAGCTGCTGCTAATAGAGGTAAGTTTGTTGTTGAGCACTACTCACAAAGCAGTTACTTGGATCCCGCGCTTGAAATGATGGAAAAAAGTTACGACCAATTAGGTTTAACTGAGCTTAGTGAGCACGCAAAGCAAACACGAAGACTAAATAAAAGAACTAAATAAACAAAAAGGCGCTTAGTAAGCTGTCTCTTGATCACAAGTCTGGCTCAAGAGATTTTGCTAAATCGTAGCCTTCCAGGATGGCTTGTAACTTAAGCCATCCTTGCC
>NZ_WTKY01000047.1:1229-1762 GCF_011378815.1 Pseudoalteromonas sp. 31A1
TTGTAAAGAGAACAACACTTATTGTTTTGGGTCTGTAGCTCAGCTGGTTAGAGCGCACCCCTGATAAGGGTGAGGTCGGTAGTTCAAATCTACTCAGACCCACCACTTCTTATCTAATTAAGAAGATGGTTAAAACAATAAGTACCAGCATATGTGGGGCTATAGCTCAGCTGGGAGAGCGCCTGCCTTGCACGCAGGAGGTCAGCAGTTCGATCCTGCTTAGCTCCACCACTTACTTCTTAAAAATAAATATTCTTTATCGGGCCATTAACCGCCTGAGAATAGAGTGTGTTTAATTTTGAGAAGTTTTTACATCTCTTGCTCTTTAAAAATTTGGAAAAGCTGATAATAAAATTCTGATAGATACATTGTATTTATCAAGAGTTTTCAAAAGTAAAAAAAGAATGGTAGCAGTACCATTCAGTGCCATTTAGTTAACTCTTATGAGTTGATTGATTGGTATCTACTTTAGTATTCAATATTGACTTCTGGCGAAGTTAAACTGTCACAAAACAAAGACCCGTTTGGGTTGT
>NZ_WTKY01000047.1:1772-4859 GCF_011378815.1 Pseudoalteromonas sp. 31A1
GAATACATTGTATTTATCAAGAGTTTTCAAAAGTAAAAAAAGAATGGTAGCAGTACCATTCAGTGCCATTTAGTTAACTCTTCTGAGTTGATTGATTGGTATCTACTTTAGTATTCAATATTGACTTCTGGCGAAGTTAAACTGTCACAAAACAAAGACCCGTTTGGGTTGTATGGTTAAGTGACTAAGCGTACACGGTGGATGCCTTGGCAGTTGGAGGCGATGAAGGACGTATTAACTTGCGATAAGCTTAGTCAAGCTAGTAAAAAGCGCTTGAGACTAAGATTTCCGAATGGGGAAACCCACCTGCTTGCAGGTATCGTTAACTGAATACATAGGTTAACGAAGCGAACGCGGAGAACTGAAACATCTAAGTACCCGTAGGAAAAGAAATCAACCGAGATTCCGAAAGTAGCGGCGAGCGAAATCGGAACAGCCCTTAAGCTTATTATGTGTTAATGGAAGGCTGCTGGAAAGCGCCACGATACAGGGTGATAGTCCCGTACATGAAAAGACATTTTAAGTGAAATCGAGTAGGTCGGAGCACGTGAAACTTTGACTGAATATAGGTGGACCATCATCTAAGGCTAAATACTCCCAACTGACCGATAGTGAACCAGTACCGTGAGGGAAAGGCGAAAAGAACCCCTGTGAGGGGAGTGAAATAGAACCTGAAACCGTGTACGTACAAGCAGTAGGAGCCCACTTGTTGGGTGACTGCGTACCTTTTGTATAATGGGTCAGCGACTTATATTTTGTAGCGAGGTTAACCGAATAGGGTAGCCGTAGGGAAACCGAGTCTTAACTGGGCGAATAGTTGCAAGGTATAGACCCGAAACCCGGTGATCTAGCCATGGGCAGGTTGAAGGTTGAGTAACATCAACTGGAGGACCGAACCCACTAACGTTGAAAAGTTAGGGGATGACCTGTGGCTAGGAGTGAAAGGCTAATCAAACCGGGAGATAGCTGGTTCTCCCCGAAATCTATTTAGGTAGAGCCTCGGACGAATACTTACGGGGGTAGAGCACTGTTAAGGCTAGGGGGTCATCCCGACTTACCAACCCTTTGCAAACTCCGAATACCGTAAAGTAATATCCGGGAGACACACGGCGGGTGCTAACGTCCGTCGTGAAGAGGGAAACAACCCAGACCGCCAGCTAAGGTCCCAAAGTCATAGTTAAGTGGGAAACGATGTGGAAAGGCCCAGACAGCCAGGAGGTTGGCTTAGAAGCAGCCATCCTTTAAAGAAAGCGTAATAGCTCACTGGTCGAGTCGGTCTGCGCGGAAGATGTAACGGGGCTAAACTATGCACCGAAGCTGCGGATTCAGAATTTATTCTGAGTGGTAGGGGAGCGTTCTGTAAGCCGTTGAAGGTGTACCGGGAGGTATGCTGGAGGTATCAGAAGTGCGAATGCTGACATGAGTAACGATAATGGGAGTGAAAAACTCCCACGCCGGAAGACCAAGGGTTCCTATCCCATGTTAATCAGGGTAGGGTAAGTCGACCCCTAAGGCGAGGCCGAAAGGCGTAGTCGATGGGAAACAGATTAATATTTCTGTACTCGATATAATTGCGATGGGGGGACGGAGCAGGCTAAGCAAGCATAGCGTTGGTAGTCTATGTGAAAGTGAGTAGGGCGTTTGTTTAGGTAAATCCGGACAAACATTAAACCTGAGACACGAGACGAGTCACTACGGTGATGAAGTTGCTGATGCCATACTTCCAGGAAAAGCCTCTAAGCTTCAGATTATATGGAATCGTACCCCAAACCGACACAGGTGGTCAGGTAGAGAATACTAAGGCGCTTGAGAGAACTCGGGTGAAGGAACTAGGCAAAATCGTACCGTAACTTCGGGAGAAGGTACGCTCCTATCTGTGATGAGACTTGCTCTCTAAGCGGACGGGAGCCGCAGTGACCAGGTGGCTGGGACTGTTTATTAAAAACACAGCACTGTGCAAAATCGCAAGATGACGTATACGGTGTGACACCTGCCCGGTGCCGGAAGGTTAATTGATGGGGTTATCCTTAGGGAGAAGCTCTTGATCGAAGCCCCGGTAAACGGCGGCCGTAACTATAACGGTCCTAAGGTAGCGAAATTCCTTGTCGGGTAAGTTCCGACCTGCACGAATGGTGTAACCATGGCCACGCTGTCTCCACCCGAGACTCAGTGAAATTGAAATCGCAGTGAAGATGCTGTGTACCCGCGGCTAGACGGAAAGACCCCGTGAACCTTTACTACAGCTTGGCACTGAACATTGAACCTACATGTGTAGGATAGGTGGGAGACTTTGAAGCAGCGACGCTAGTTGTTGTGGAGTCAACCTTGAAATACCACCCTTGTAGTTTTGATGTTCTAACGTTGGCCCCTGAATCGGGGTTACGGACAGTGCCTGGTGGGTAGTTTGACTGGGGCGGTCTCCTCCTAAAGAGTAACGGAGGAGCACGAAGGTTGGCTAAGTACGGTCGGACATCGTACGGTTAGTGTAATGGTAGAAGCCAGCTTAACTGCGAGACAGACACGTCGAGCAGGTACGAAAGTAGGTCATAGTGATCCGGTGGTTCTGAATGGAAGGGCCATCGCTCAACGGATAAAAGGTACTCCGGGGATAACAGGCTGATACCGCCCAAGAGTTCATATCGACGGCGGTGTTTGGCACCTCGATGTCGGCTCATCACATCCTGGGGCTGAAGTCGGTCCCAAGGGTATGGCTGTTCGCCATTTAAAGTGGTACGCGAGCTGGGTTTAGAACGTCGTGAGACAGTTCGGTCCCTATCTGCCGTGGGCGTTTGAGAATTGAGAGGGGTTGCTCCTAGTACGAGAGGACCGGAGTGAACGAACCGCTGGTGTTCGGGTTGTCATGCCAATGGCATTGCCCGGTAGCTACGTTCGGAACTGATAAGCGCTGAAAGCATCTAAGCGCGAAGCAGGCCTCGAGATGAGTTCTCACTAGACTTTTAAAGTCTCTGAAGGGCCGTTGAAGACTACAACGTTGATAGGCAAGATGTGGAAGTGGTGTGAGCCATTAAGCTAACTTGTACTAATTACCCGTGAGGCTTAACCATACAACGCCAAACGCGTTTTATG
>NZ_WTKY01000048.1:0-4817 GCF_011378815.1 Pseudoalteromonas sp. 31A1
TTTTTATACTACGGTATTCAAAAAAACGATTAAACTTCGTTTTCTTTGGCATTATTCCAACACCGAAGTAATTATTATTTTGCATCAGGTTCCTTATGCAATTGCTAAATCAGGTGAGGCATTTTCAATTGGCTTTTCAAACGCATCAAAATCTATTGGTAAGGTTAAATTTTCGTTGTATATAAGTATTGGTGTTATTTCAACATCAAACACACTGATACTAGGTGATTCAATTTCAAACTCATAAACTGCAGCATTTAGGCTAAGGCTATTATCATCAAATTCATAATTAAACTAGACAGCCACTCTAATTGTGTTTTTAAAGTTGATTTTTGCATAAGGCAAAACAGCGATTCACACTAACCGCTGTTTTTTACATCACCACACTTCATGTCTGTTTACTTGGCAGTCATCCGGGTCTAAATAAGGTTTTATCTCCTCAGGAAAAGCGTGTTTTTCCGTTATATCTTTATCGATTTTGAAGTAGTGCTCTATCGATTGATATAAATGCGTGCCAAGCGGGATTGATGTATCCATAAAGGTCATGGCTGTTGCATATTGCAGCGAATCCCACTCTCGGTTAAAACCACCCACGTAAAATATTGGTTTAGTGAGACGATAACGTTTCGGGTATTTTAACGGCACCATAAGGGACACAAACACGCGTGAACCACCACGGGCTGAGCCGACATTACGCTTATTTTCACCATAGCAAACAATATCTTCGTAAGGTAAGTAAAACGGTTTTCTAAATAATGTATGCGGAGTTTTTACAAGCCCAGTATGGCGATTAAAGTAAAACTTATCTCGGTACGATAAAATAGCTCGGTGTTTTAACGTAAACACTCCTAAACCAAAGAGCATCACATAGATTGAAGCCATCACCCAGAAATATTCAAACCCGTCCATGATAAGAGCAAGAATATGGAAACCAAATACGAGTAATGCGAGGCTCGTACAACCAAAGCCAAGAATAGTAAATAAATTCGACCACCCCCCAAACCATGAAATAGCAAGTTGTTGCCCATCAGAGCGAACCCAATGTCCCTCAAGTGTTGACCCACTATCTGGGGATTCAAGCTCTGCTGAATATTCATCAGTAAAACGCTTACTTTTAAACGTGCGAGTTTTGAATCTGCAACCATTGAGTGCTTCGGCTTTTTTAATCGCGTTTCATAACTGTCTTTATGTAAGTAATATCTTGGTAGTCGCTCATTGTAGGTTTGTCTATTATCACGGTATTTACTTTTGTTATCGCCTCTCCTTTCGATTTCTAGCATTTTTTCAGGGTTATTTTTTCTAAATTTTTCTCTTCGCACCACCGCTTTTTCATCCAAAGCCAGTTGCTTTGTGGTTTTATCTTTTGCTCTAGCGGGGTCTCGACCAGGATTTTCAGCGCACCACTGTTTAATTGCGTTAATACGGTTTTCTCTTTTTATTTTTTCTCGTTCTTCGTGAGTTAAACCATCTTCCTCTTCAGCAATATAGCGCTTAACTAGCTCACCAAGTATTCTTTCGTCCTCTGATCTTTTATCATCTATGTTCATAGTTACTCCTTTAACAATCTACTTCTTATAAATTAATTACAGCTTGGCTTATAACTTGACCAATGCGGTGACTGTACTTACGGTCATCATTAAAAAATGCAGCCCTGATTTTTCACTCTCATTGTGATAATAAAACTAGACAGCCATTCTAATTATATAAACTAAATCCCGCCATAAAAGGCACTTAAGGGATCCCACACGTTAATTGCATAAATAAACGTTTCGCTTTGTATTTCCAATTAAGTGTTTGTTTTCGCTCGGGCTCAGGCGTCCACCGTAACCATGGTTTGGTGATTTCGGGTTGTGGCTCGTCGCTGTACCAATCTATTTTGTATGCTTCAGCATAGAGCTCATCATAAACTTCTGTTTGTTGTGCAAAGCTCATGTCACGCCAGTAAACCTCAGGGCGATTGTTGTGCTTATCAAACTCAGCGGTAATTGAATCTAGGTGCCTGTAACCCTCATATTCAGGTATATCAGGTAATGGCTTTGTGTTATCCATAAAGCGAACTAATCGTTCCCAAAACAGTAAACAATAAATTGGGTTTTGTGCTAACTCTGTCACTACAATCGTCATTTTTGTTTGTGGGTATTTATCTATGTTTTTATGGGAGAGTCTTGGAAAAAATGCCCGCGAGCCCGACTGTGAGGTGCTTTCGTTTATTAATGAGCATTGCATATCTCGCCAATCAAAGCAGCAATTACCAAATTCATCGCGCTCGTCACAACCAGGAATACCAAAGGTGTAACCTACTTTACCTGTTTGACGGTCAAAATACGCTAACTTAGGAGGCGCCATCCTATCCCAGAGTGGTTGAAGGTTTAAAAATGTAAGGTTCCCTATAAGCACCAAGAATAATAGTGTCAGCGGGTAAGGCTTTGAGCCAAATGGAATCCACCATAATGTAAATAACCCTATAAATGAACTACCTGTGAACCCTAAAAGCATTGGACCAAAGATTAGTGCTCTCATAGGGTCATTACCGCATGAATGGACTTGAAAGCGCTGGGGTTGTGCCTTTAGGCCTAACTTATCGATATATAGCCAACCATAAAGAATACATAATCCACCAAATTGCTTTGTAAGACTTTTGCTTGTTTTAGCATTAAAATATTTATTAAAAATTGTTTTTTTAGCCAGCGGGCCACCTAAGTAATTATAAATAGACATATTATTCCTTTAACAAACTCAAACTATGCATAGCTCAAACTTCCTTTAAGTTATAAAGCAGCTTTTGTAATGCGCTTAAGGTATGCCCATAAACAGCTGTAGCGCTAAACGCTTTGCTTTGTATTTCCAGGTTAGTTTTTCGATACGCTCAGGCTCACCCTTAAAATGCAGCCAAGGTTTAATTATTTCTTCGTTAGGTGTCGCTCTGATCCAATTAAAATGAGCAGCCTCTTTATTAAACGTTTGCCAAATTTCGGCTTGTTGAGCAAGTGAAAAGTCGGTCCAAAATTTATTAGGTCTGTCATTTTTTTTATCAAATTCAGCGGTGAGTTCATCAAGGTGTCGGTAGTTTTCATACTCAGGTACATCAGGAAGTGGTTGGCTGTTGTCCATAAAACGCACTACACGCTCCCAATATAAATAACAGTTCATTGGGTTATTTGAGTTATCTGGCACTTGCACAACAATTTTAGTGTCAGGGTATTTATCCTCATCAACATGACTTATATAGGGTACAAACCCCATTACACCCGGGCGTGTTGCAACCATATCTAAATGGCATACAATATCAGCCCACTTAAAACAACAATTACCCTGCTCATCACGCGCTTCGCAACCAAGGATAGGATAAGTAAAGCCTACTAGCTGCTTTTGTCTATCAAAGTATATTTGTTTTTTGGGGATGTAACTGTCTGTTAGTGGCAGCAAATTAAGAAAAAACAAATTCCAAGAAAAAGTAAGTATAGGTATCCACCAATGATAAGGTTCCTCGGAGTAAGTCATCACAATACAAGAGAATAAAAATAACAAACTTAAAACAAAGCCGATTATGATTGGGCCAAATAATATAACTCTAATTGAGCTATTTCCGCACATTTCTATTTTATATCGCTCTGGGTGTTTTTGTATTGCCTTCTGTTTTTTAGAAGGTAAGTCATACAAATAACATAAGCCTTTAAACTTTTCTTTAAGACTATTTAATCTCTCAGGATAAAAAAAACGATTGAACTGCGTTTTTTTAGGCATAATATCAGCGGCTAGGTAGTCATTATTTTGCATCAGATTCCTTATGCGATTGCTAAATCAGGTGAAGCATTTTCAATTGGCTTTTCAAACGCATCAAAATCTATAGGTAAGGTTAAATTTTCGTTGTATATAAGTGTTGATTTTATTTCAACATCAAACACACTGATACTAGGAGATTCAATTTCAAACTCATAAACTGCAGCATTTAGGCTAAGGCTATTATCATCAAACTCATAATTAAACTAGACAGCCACTCTAATTGTGTTTTTAAAGTTGATTTTTGCACAAGGCAAAACAGCGATTCACACTAACCGCTGTTTTTTACATCACCACACTTCATGTCTGTTTACTTGGCAGTCATCAGGGTCTAAATAAAGTTTTAGCTCCTCAGGAAAAGCGTGTTTTTCCGTTATATCTTTATCGATTTTGAAGTAATGCTCTATCGATTGATATAAATGCGTGCCAAGTGGGATTGATGTATCCATAAAGGTCATGGCTGTGGCGTATGCCAGTGAATCCCATTCACGATTTGAACCACCCACATAAAAAGTAGGCTTGGTAAAGCGATAATGTTTAGGGTATTTTAACGGTACCATGAGTGACACAAATACACGTGAACCACCACGGGCTGAACCGACATTACGCTCATTGGCGCCATAGCAAACAATGTCTTCGTAAGGTAAATAAAACGGTTTTCTAAATAATGTATGCGGAGTTTTTACAAGCCCGGTATGACGATTAAAATAAAAATCATCTCGGTGCGCTAATATGGCCCGGTGTTTCAGCATATAAAAACCTATAATAAACATAGGTGCGTATATAGCAAATGGCACCCACCGATAATCCTCCCACACAAAGCCAATAACACCCAAATCAACGAAAAAAAACAGAACTGCAGCGACCATTAACAAGAAGCTTAGACCAGTAAATAAATTTGACCACCCTCCAAACCATGAAATAGCCAACTGCTTACCATCGCTCTCTACCCAATGTCCCTCAAGTGTTGACCCACTATCTGGGGATTCAAGCTCTGCTGAATATTCATCAGTAAAACGCTTACTTTTAAACGTGCG
>NZ_WTKY01000049.1:0-4708 GCF_011378815.1 Pseudoalteromonas sp. 31A1
ATAGAAGATATCCCCGATGGGTTAAGCCAAAACCATCTAAGTATCCCCATAAAAAGAAAAATGCCAGTCAGCTTAACTGACTGGCATTAGAGCCAATTGGCTCCTTTTTTATATCCATTAATAATTATCTAGCCAAATATAAGACGTTCAAACCAACCTTTATCAAGCTCTTCTTCGCAGTGTTTTAATTGCGCACCATAACGGCTCGCTCTGTGCTTAACTTTGTTCGCAACACCCATTAGCCACTTTTTCTTTTTGTACGTGCCACGCTTATACCCACCCCAACCTTCATGATAATTAAGGTATTGTGCGTAAGCATCCCATTTAGATATTTTATTTACTTTATGCGTTTTATAAACAAACCACGCCATAAAGTCGATTGCATCGTCAAAGTCATCTCTATCAGCACCGTTGTTGCCTGTTTCACGAATATAATCAGACCATGTTGGTGTTTTAGCTTGCGAGTAACCATAGGCATCACTTGCGCGACCGGTAGGAATTATCCATAAGAAGTACTCCATAGGCGGAGCGGCATCATGCTTAAATGAGCTTTCTTGGTACATCATACTCATGAGTACATGCTTGGGAGAACCCCATTTTTCTTGTGCATCTTTTGCATCGAAATACCAATCGGGCTTTTCTTCAAAGATTTTACATAAATCGTTAGGTTGCTTTGGGGGCGCTGTAGCACAACCGGCTAAAGTAATGGCGAGAGATAGGATAATTGCATTTTTTTTCATTTTTCTAAGATCTCACAGAACTTTTCTAAAAAGTGTGGGTCTGACTCAATGAATGCACCAGTACAGCATTAATTCATCCCTGAATATATTTACGCAGCCAACTTAGGCTGCGTTTTTTTGCTTAAATGTTGCTAAATACTAAGGTTATTTACCGTCAAAATACGCATCTAAAAACGCGGTAAATGACTGGGTATCTGCTTGCTCAATTGCAGCTTGTGCTTCGTTAGACTCTACAACTTGTTGTTCCAGCCAAGGCTTTAAAAACTCGCTGTAGTCAGTATCTGCGTGGCTTTGCTTATATTTACTAGCCAATGCTAGTGCAAAGTGACCGTTGTCTAAACCAGACTCTTTTAATTGTGACACGTAACGTCCAGAGTAAGTAAGCTCTGGATTATGTATCCACGTTGCCATGCGCTTTATAGTATCTGAGTAATAGTTAACACCATAAGCATTATCCATCCATTTAGCGACATCTGTAAGCTGGGTAAATATTTCATCGCCCCACGACTGAAGGCTACGCTGTGTGTTATTAAAGTTAAGCATTAGCCCTTCTTCTCGACCTTGGTTTACTACTGTGTCGAGATTTTCAGTACTACGTGCTTGTTCTTTCCAATCCATTGGAGCTGAATCTTTTAATAAACAATACGTTAAAAACACATCTAAAAAGTGAATTTGCTCAATATCAATACCAACTTCGCTAAACGGGTTAACGTCTAATGCGCGAATTTCTACGTATTCAATGCCTGCTCGAAGCAATGCATCCGTTGGCGTTTCGCCACTTTTCGCATTGCGCTTAGGACGAATTGGCGAGTAAAATTCGTTTTCAATCTGCAGAATATTTTTATTTAACTGCTTAGGGTTTTCACTCTTGTAGTCATCAAGATCACCATAAATTTCTGATGGTGTGTTGATTGCTTTTTTAAGGCCCGCTACATATTCATCTAACGAGTTATACATTACGCGTAGTGACGACTGAGCGCTATTTGTATAACCTAAATTACCTAAACGCAGTGCTGTACCAACTTCTAAGTAAAGCGTGCCTTTACCTAGTTTTTTAAATGGTAAGTCAGTTTTTCGACCTTGCAAAAATGAGTTACACAATGCTGGCGATGCGCCAAACATGTAACTTATTAGCCATAGTTCGCGTTTAAAGTTACGAATAAGCGATAAGTAGCCTTCTGAAATAAAATCTTGAAGGCTTGCATTGCTTTTTTGTAAAGAATGAAGTGACTGCCAAAGCGTATCTGGGAATGAAATATTAAAGTGAACACCTGCAATTGCTTGCATCATACTACCGTAGCGATTTTTTAATCCTTCACGGTATAGTGTTTTCATTTGACCAGTATTTGAACTACCAAACTGAGCTAGCACTATATCGTCTTGGTGCTCAATAAAACACGGCATGCTAATGGGCCAAAGTAGTTCATCGCCCATTTTTTCTAGAGTGAACTTTTGAAGGTCTTTTAATTGCTTAAGCGTTTGCGTTGACGATTCACTAACTGGAGTAATAAATTCAAGTAAAGACTCGGAAAAATCAGTTGTGATATGGCCGTTAGTTAACGCACTGCCCACACCTTTTGGGTGACCTTGAGGTGATATTGCACCATTATCTTGTATTCTTAGCGACTCTCGCTCTATGCCACGTTTAATGCCTTTAACTGCATGTTGGTGCTCATTTACTGATAACGCTTCAAGTGCGTTAGTTAAATCATGTGTTGTCAAAAAATCTTTCCTCGGGCCACGTGGCTTAATCATAAGGTTATGGGGGCTAATTACTTAGACTCAAGATTAATACCAATTTTATTGAAAATATGATCATTCTATCGCATTAAATAGCGCACTCACTGCGTTAAAAATTATTCATATAGAACAACTATATGTCATAATTTTCGCCTTGTTATTGTGCTATTTTCTTAGCGCTATAATTGATCACTTATTTAATGCAACTGGTATAAATTGCTAGAACAATATAATTTTTCTAAGTTAATAATTATTTACCCACTCTATACATGCGCTCAATATGACCAACATCATTATATTAAGTCGTAATATTGCCATTGCTCTGGGCATTATACAAATGCTTTAAATGCGTATTTAAGTATAAATTAAATACGCAAAATATAAGCCTAAAATAATAGACCGGAACTTATTTAAAATGAGTTCAATTTAGCTACTCGATATTTAAATTTGATCTAGATCAATAAAAACAATTATTTGCCTTATGAGCATAAAAGGAAAGACGCTATTTTTTGCTTTGTAGTGTGTAACCAATATAATGACAGCAACAATAAAGGATGATAATAAACATAATGCACAATGATAAAAGCTTAAAAAATAAAGAAGTATACTTTGATGAGTCACAAGAGCTTGTTTCTACTACCGACCTCAAGGGTGTAATAACATACGTCAATCAAGAGTTTTGCTCTGTAGCAGGTTATAGCGCACAAGAGCTTATCGGTCAGCATCATAATATTGTTCGTCACCCTGATATGCCAAAAGCGGCCTTTAAAGAAATGTGGGCAACATTAAAACAAGAGCACTCGTGGCGCGGCATGGTTAAAAACCGCTGTAAAGATGGCCGTTATTATTGGGTAGATGCCTTTGTAACCCCTATTTTTGAGCATAGCCGACTTGTTGGTTATCAATCAGTAAGAACTAAAGCAAGCTCTCAACTTAAGCAACGTGCACACGCTCTTTACAACAAAATAAATGCCAATAAGTCATCATTTAAACTACGAGAACACACCACAATAAGACAAGGCATTACTTTTATATGCCTATTACTTTGGCTGATTTTTATTGCTGTTACGGGATCAATCTCTTTAGCTGTAATTAGCCTATTGATGTGCGCCTTAGTTATTGCGCTAAATTATGACGAACTGATTGTTACCCCTAAAATATTACGCGAACAAAAAGCAAAAGCCGATTCAATCTCTCGCTATATTTACAGCGGCCATACACCGCATAGCGTAAGTGATTATAGAGAGCAAATGCTAAGCGCAAAATTGCGCACGGTTCTTGGCCGTATGAAAGACTCCACATTAAGCTTTAATGGCATCGCAACTGATCTAGATAAACAATCTACGCTTACTGAAAAAGGCATTTTTTCGCAAGGTGAGCGTTTAGAACAAATTGCATCAGCGATGACTCAAATGAGCTCTACCATTGGTGAAATATCAGTAAATACCGCTCAAACAGCTGATAAAGTGAATAACACCCATCAAAGTTGCTCTGAAATAAAAGACCATATTGCAGATAATAGTAAAATGGTATCTGATTTAGCTTTTCAAGTAGAAAAGGCTGCAACCACAGCCACCAGCTTAGCCTCTGAAGCAGATAAGATTGGTAAAGTAATGAGTGAAATAGAAGGAATTGCCGATCAAACTAACTTACTTGCCCTTAATGCAGCGATTGAAGCAGCTAGAGCGGGAGAGCATGGTCGAGGCTTTGCTGTAGTAGCCGACGAGGTAAGGACCCTTTCGTCACGTACTCAAAATGCTACAACACAAATCCACAGTTCTATTAAAGAAATACAAGATACTTTATTTAGCTGGTCTAAAGTAATGCAAAGCACTAAAGCACAAGCCGATAATTGTGTGCTGACAACCGATAAAACTCAAGTTGAATTAGAGGGGATTTTTATCCAAATCAGTGAAATATCTCATTTAGCAATACAAATATCATCTGCTGCAGAAGAGCAACAAATGGTTAGTAATGATATTAGTAATAATGTTTCGCAAATTAAAGACTTTGGAGATAACAACTTAAGCTTAAGCTTTAATGTGGCAAAAGGAGCAGCTGAACTTGTTGAAGGTTCACGTAGGGTGAACGATTTATTACTAACTTTTAAAGTTTAACAAACATAAAAAAGCCGCTATTTTAGCTAACACCGATCAGTTAAGGTATTTTTGATCGGTTGACCGATCTTTTGGTTGCTTCACAATACCCTTATCATCTTTTGATTATGA